>JAIEQN010000365.1 GCA_019747685.1 Gemmataceae bacterium | reverse complement strand
GCCGGGCGAGTTCGATTACATCTCCTGGCTGAGAACTCAGACCCCGGCGGATCCGCGGGTGCTGGTCGGGCCGGGGGGAGGGGTCGCTTCCCCGCGACCTCTACCTCGGTCTGCGGGACGTGGCCGACGCCTTCAACGTCCCGCTGGTCGGCGGGGACACGAATAGCTGGGCCGGCCGGCTCGTCATTTCCGTGACCGTCTTCGGCGAGGCGACGGCCCGGGGGCCGGTGCTGCGGTCCGGGGCGAGGCCGGGCGACTGGGTGATGGTGACGGGGCCGCTCGGCGGGAGCATCAAGGGCCACCACCTGACGTTCACGCCCCGGGTCCGGGAGGCGCTGCGGTTGCACGAGGTCGCCGAGCTGCACGCGATGGCCGACGTCAGCGACGGGCTGGCCGCCGACCTGAACCACATCCTCGAAGAGAGTCGCTGCGGGGCGGTGCTGGACGCCGACGCCATCCCGATCGCCCCGGCGGCGGCGGAGTTGAGCCGGGAGACGGGGAGGACGCCGCTGGACCACGCCCTCGGGGACGGCGAGGACTTCGAGCTGGTGTTCACGGTGCCCCCGGCCGACGGCGAGCGGCTGGTCCGGGAGCAGCCGGTGCCGGGGGTGAGGCTGACGAAGATCGGCGAGTGTGTCGAGGCCGGGCTGTGGCTCGACCAGGGCGGGACCCGCCGGCCGCTGGAGCCGACCGGGTGGGTACACCGGCTGTAAAGACATGGAACGCGGATGACGCGGATCGGGACGCGGAGAAACGCGGATCAGAAAAACCCAGAGATTGTTTTCTATCCAGGTTTTGTCCGATCCGCGTTCATCCGCACTGGAATCCGCGTCGTCCGCGTGCCCGCTTTTCGGCCTTCGCCTACGGCTTCGGCAACACCGCGACGGCCCCGGTCTCGGACACGAGCAGGAGGTTGCCGGTCCGGGCGTCCCGGTACACCTCGGCCCCGAACGTCTTGACCGCGTCCTTCCCGTTCGGCACCCGGACCTTCAGGTTCAGCCCGCCCAGCCACCAGACCGGCGGCCGGTCGGCCAGGTCGGCCAACTTCCCCGGGTTCGGGGCGACCGCCACCGACCCGGACCCGCTGACGTACACCAGGGCGTTGGCGTTCGGGTCCTCGTACACCTCGACCGGGACCGGCTTGGCCTGGTCGAACCCGGTCTGGTCGGCCGCCCGGACCAGCAGGTCCAGCCCGTAGGCCGACCGCGGGGCGGCGACCTGCTTCGGGGCCGGGACGGCCGGCACCGGGGCGGCCGCGATGCTCCCGGTCTCGGCCGCGTACACCAGCCCGCCGGTGTTGTCGTCCCGGAACACGTCCACCCCGAACTTCTTGGCCTTGTCGAACCCCTCCTCGCCCGGGGCCCGGACCCGCAGGTTGACCCCGTACAGCCGGGCCGGGCCGCGGTCGGCGGCCAGGGCCGCCGGGACCGGGGCCGACGCCACCGCCCCGGCCTCGGTCACGTACAGCAGCCGGTTCGTCCCCAGGTCCCGGAACAGCTCGACCCCCCACGCCTTCGTCCCTTGGGTGACCTCCGGCTCGCCGGCCGGGCGGGGCCGGAGGTCGAACCCGGCTTGCCGGTGGGACCGGCGGTCCTGCCCGACCGGGCCGTCCGGGAAGGCGGCCAGGAACCCGGCGTCGGACGCCACCACCACGAACGGGGTCGTCTTGCGGGCCGGCCCGTCCCCCTCGGCCACCTCCACCCGGACGGCCTCGACGGACACCGTCTTGGCCTTGCCGAACCCCTTCTCCCCGCCCGGCCGGACCTTCAGGTCGTGGCCGTACAGGAGCTTGGTGGTCAGCCCCGGGCCGGGGTCCTTCGGCTGGCCGCCGGCCAGCCCGACCCCGGCGGCCACCGCGGCCAGCCCGGCGATCATCCGCGTCCGCATGTCTACCCTCGGTTGGTGGTGGGCCGGTCCCGGTGGGACGAGGCCGGGCGGTTCGGCTAACAGCATAGTGCGAACTCCGGCCGGCGGACGCCACCGGGGGCCGGGCCCCGATCTTGACTCCGCCTTGACGGAATTTCCTTGACTCGCTCCCGGACCCCCGTTATAGCCGCCCCGCTTTTCCACACACTCTCTCGCGGGGGCTCGCGGCCCCGGGCGGGTCGGCCGGTCCCCCAGCAAGGACCGGCGGCCGTCCGGGCAGGCGTCGGGGGACGCCGGCCGGGCCGCGGCGCGGGTCTTCGAGCGGAGGGGAAGGAGGCCATGGTGGTCAGCGGAACGAAGTGGGGCTGGAAGCGGATCGCGGCCCGGCTGCTGCTGGTCCCGGTCCTGGCCGGGGGGGCGGCCGGGGCCGCCCACGCCCAGAACCGGATGGCCGACAAGCCGGCCGCCGGGGCCGCCGCCGGCGACCCCCAGGCGCTACTCAAGGACGGCCGCAAGGCCCTCGCCGACGGCCGGTTCAACGACGCCCAGGACCTCGCCCGCAAGGCCGAGGCCAACAACACCTCCGGCAAGTGGGGGCTGTTCGACGACACCCCGGCGTCGCTCCTCAAGGACGTCCAGGCGGCCGCCGGCAAGGCCCAGAAGGCCGAGGCCGAGCAGCTCGTCAAGCAGGCCAAGGCGACGGCCGCCAAGCCGGCCAAGACCGACGCCGAGAAGGCCCAGAACCTCGACGCGGCCGCCCAGATGGCCCGCCGGGCCGACCAGCTCCACGGGCCGTACTCGGTCTGGGACCTGGGCGACCGCCCGGACAAGATGGCCAAGGAGTACGAGGCCGCCCGGGCCAAGCTCAAGGTCCCGGCCCAGCCGTTCGCCGCCACCCTGCCGCCGGCCAACACCGGCGTCCGGAACGCCGCCGGCACCCGCACCCCGCCGCCGATGCCGGCCAAGCCGACCGGGCTGACGCCCCAGGCCCCGGCCCCG
>JAIEQN010000127.1 GCA_019747685.1 Gemmataceae bacterium | reverse complement strand
CGCCGCGGCGATCCGCCGGCGGTGCCGCCCCAGCCACCGGGCCGCCCGCCGGCCGGGGGTCAGCGGCCGGGCGGTCGGCTCCTGGCCGGCCAGGAAGAGCCGCAGGTCGGCGGCGAACTCCCCGGCCGTCCGGTACCGCCGGGCCGGGTCCTTCTCCATCGCCCGGACGACGACCGCCTCCAGCCCCGGGGGTACGTCCGGGCGGACCGCCCGGAGCCGGGCCGGCGGGTCGCGGACCACCCGGGCCATGGTGTCGTCCCGGTCCCGGCCGCGGAACGGCGGGCGGCCGGCCAGCAGGTGGTACAGGGTGGCCCCCAGCCCGTACACGTCGGCCGCCACCCCGACCTCCCGGTGCCGCCCCCGGGCGGCCTCCGGGGACATGTACGCGGCCGTCCCGATCGGCCCGGTCTTGGTCAGGTCCTCGTCCAGGTCGGTCCGCTTGGCCAGCCCGAAGTCACTCACCTTCGGCGTTGCCGTCGTAAAGTCGGCATGTCGTAAAGTCGTAAAGTCCGGGCCGTCGCCGACTTTGTGACCTTCGACTTTACGACTTTCGACCGTAAGCAGGATGTTGCTCGGCTTCAGGTCCCGGTGGACGACATCGGCCGCGTGGGCGGCGGCGACCGCCTCGGCGGCGGCCAGCATCAGCCGGGCGGCCTCGGCCGGGGGGACCGGCGGGGCCCCGCCGGCGACCAGGTCGGCCAGGGTCCCGCCGGGGACGTACTCCATGGTGAAGAACGGCTCCCGCCAGTTCGTCTCGACGGCCAGGACCTTGACGATGTGCGGGTGGTTCAGCCGGGCCAGGGCCCGGACCTCGGCCAGGAACCGGACGAACGCCCCGGGGGCGGACGGGGCGTTGAGGAACTTGATCGCCACCGTCCGCTGGGGGGCCAGCTCCAGGGCCAGGAAGACGGACCCCATCCCGCCCCGGCCGAGCCGGCGGACCAGCTCGTACCCGGGCGGGGCCGGGGGGAGGTACTCGTGCTCGCGGACGGCCCGGTCGGGCTGGGTGGCGACCCCGGCCGGCCCGGTCCGGGTGGCGCCCGGGGGGGTGAGCAGGAAGTCGGGCGGGAGCGGCAGGTCGGCCAGGTCGAAGTGGCCGGGGTCGGACCCGGTCGGCGGGTGGGGGGCGAACGGGTGGCGGCCGAGGGGGGTGGTGGCGGGCAGCCCGGTGGCGACCCGGCAGTTGGGGCAGAGGCCGTCCGCCGACTCGACGGCGAGGGGGCGGGAGCAACGGGAGCAGGAGCCGTGTGACGGCACGGTGTCACCGCCGGCGGGTGTCGGATCGTTCGGCGATAGCCAGGGTATCACGCCGGCCGGCCCGCCGCCACCGGGTTCGGGCCGGCCGGCAAAAATTTCGGGTCACGGGCCGGGTGCTGCCGGTGGCGTGGAGGGGCGGCGAGGTGGGCGGTCAGGGGAGTTCGGCCGGCTCACCGCCAGCCCGGGTGGCCAGGGCCGGGAGGAGGTCGGCGGCCGCGTACGGGACGAACCGGACGGCCCCGTCGCACAAGAGGAAGTGCGCCCCGCCCGGGTGCAGGGACCAGAAGTGGAGGGCGGCGCACTGGTCGTCGAGCTTGCCCGGGCCGAACCGGGCCGGGGTGGTCGGGCAGCCGGTGAACCAGTGCGAGCTGGCCCGCTCGCCGGTACTCAGGACCGAGTCGGCCGACCCGTCCTCGTTCTGCCCCATCCCGGCGTACCACCAGCCGAACCCCCCGTCCGCACTCGGCGGCCGTTCGCCGGCCAAGAGGGTGTTGCTGGTCCCGTCGGTGATGTCGGTCAGCCGGGTCCGGGAGTTGACGTACAACACCCCGTCGTGGCGGGTCTGGCGGGTCCCCGACACCCCGAGGTAGTCCGTGAAGGCGAACGAGTTGCCGCGGACGGATCGGGGGTGCTGGGAGGACGGGTCGGCCGGGCAGACGAGGGCTGGGAGGACGATGTCGATCGGGTGGGGCGGGGCGGCCCGGAATTCGTCCGGGCGGAGCCGGTATGCCTCCAGGGCCTGGCGCCAGAGTGCGTCCTGTTCGAGGTATGGCAGGAGCCGGGTGTGCCAACCCATCCACGGGTGCGGCTCGCCCTTGCCGTCGCTGCTGACGCCCGGGGGGAACGCCCCGCGGGCGGCGTGGTGGCCGTGGGCGGCCAGCCCGAGCTGGCGGAGGCGGTCCCCGCAGGTGGTCCGGGCGGCCGCCGCCCGGACCCGCTGGACGGCCGACAGGGTCAGCCCAGCCAGGACGGCGACGATCGCCAGCACCACCAGCAGCTCGACCAGGGTAAAGCCGCGACGCATGGGAGTCGTCCGGTGTTTGTTGGGGGTTCGTAACACCGGGGAACCTGTCCCCGAATGAGCCGCCACCGCCCCGGCCGCCCGACCACTCCCCCGCGACTACTCCGGTGGAGGATCACACCGGTTTAATATCCAGTTGTTCCCGTCCGGGACGGACGCCAGCGCGGGCTTAACCCGCTGGGGCGATTGGAAGTTGCCGTTAACGATCCCACACTCCGGGAAGTTGTCGGCGAAGATGTACCGCGCGAACTTCCCGACGTTGGGCACGAAGCCCCCGTCGTTGGTCTTCGCGTAAGCGGACGGGAGGGCGTTCTTTACCCGGTTCGCGTCGATCGCACCTCCCTTTTGAGCCGCGTCGTTGATGTAGGAAGCGTAGCACTGAGGGCCCCCCGGGCTCCCGCTGACCCACCAGGCGTACACGCTGATGCAGGGCTGCTTGGGGCAGGGCGGCGGGGGGTTCGCCCCCGCTTCCCGCTCGCCCCAGCGGAACGAGAAGCCCAGCACCCCGGCCAGGAAGACGACCCCGCCCAGCGTCTTGCGCCCGCTCATCATCCGCCCTCCTGTTGAGGATCGGCGGTCGCCGG
>JAIEQN010000258.1 GCA_019747685.1 Gemmataceae bacterium | reverse complement strand
ACGGCCGGGGAGAAGACCCGCATCTGGGTCCTGGTGGTGCTCGGGCTGGTGCTCAACCTGGCCGCCGTCGGGCTGGCCGTCGCCTGGTGGTCCGGGGCCCTCGACCCGAAGCCGGAAGCCCCGCCGGACCCGGCCCCGTCCGTCACCCCGAAGAAGCCGGACCGCCCGCCCCGGGTGCGGAAGGCCAAGCCGGCCGAGCCCGAGCCCGACCCGGACGAGGTCCGGGACTGACCCCCCGCCGGCTCTCATTGGTTTGGTTCGGCAGCACGCACACCCTACGGCCGAACCAATGAACCCCGTCGGATAAACGATCGCCCGGAAGACGCCCCGAACCCGGCCGGCCCGGCGGTCGCCCCCGGCCGGGCGGGGTCCGTAGAATACGCGGCACCCCCGCGACCTCACGTCGGACGGCGGGGCGGCCCGGACCCGTCGCCCCCCCGCGGCGGGGTGACCCGACACAGGACGCGATGGCCGACTCCTCTCCCCCCACCCCCCAGGCCGGGCTCCCCGGTGCCCCGTCCGAACTCCAGTTCCCGCCCGACGTGGCCCCGGTCCCGGAGGCCGAGGCGTCGGGCGTCTACACCCCCGGGTCGGGCGGCGGGCTCCGGTCCCGCACCTTCGTCGGGCTGCTGATCGCCCAGTTCTTCGCCGCGTTCAACGACCAGGCCCTGCACGCGGCCGCCATGTTCTTCGCCATCAACACCCACACCCTGTCCGAGGCGAAGGCGATCTCGCTGATGCCGATCCTGTTCTACGCCCCGTGGGCCGTCTTCTGCACCATCGCCGGGTTCCTGGCCGACCGGTACGGCAAGCGGGACTCGCTGGTCGCCTGGAAGCTGGCCGAGGTCGGGATCACCGCCCTGGCCCTGGCCGGGTTCTGGTACGGCACCCGCGGGGCCGCCTGGGGGCCGTGGGTGGTCCTGGCCACGGTCTTCCTGATGGGCACCCACTCGGCCTTCTTCGTCCCGGCCAAGTACGGGGTGATGCCGGAGGTCCTCCCGCCGGACCAACTGTCCCGGGGGAACGGGGTGCTGGAGTCGCTGTCGTTCCTGGCCGTCATCCTCGGGACGGTGTTCGGCGGGGCCCTGTCGTACCTGTACCTCGGCCGGGAGTGGGTGATCGGGCTGGTCCTGTTCGCCCTGGCGGCGGTCGGGGCGGCCGCCAGCCTGCTCATCCGGCCGGTCCCGGCGGCCAACCCCGGGCGGCCGTTCCCCCGGTACGTGTACGGCCCGCTGGCCGGCAGCCTGCGGACCCTGACCTCCACCCGGGCCCTGCGGACGGCCCTGGTCGGGCTGGCCTTCTTCACCTTCGTGGTCGCCTTCATGCGGGCCAGCGTGTACATGCTCGGGGAGGCCCAGAACCCGCGGTGGGACGAGCTGAAGACGAGCGTGGTGGTCGGGTGCGTGGCCCTCGGGATCGGGCTGGGCAGCCCGCTGGCCGGGTGGCTCTCGGGCAGCCGGATCGAGCTGCGGCTGGTCAAGCTCGGGGCGGCCGGGATGGTGCTGGCGTGCGCCGCGGCCGGGGCGTTCGTCGACCAGGTCGGGGCCCTGGTCGGGTGCATCGCGGCCATCGGGTTCTTCACCGGGTTCTACATCGTCCCGCTGTTCACCCTGCTCCAGCACGAGGCCCCGAGGGCGAGCAAGGGGGAGATGATCGCCACCAGCAACTTCGTGAACGTGACCGGGGCGATCCTGGCGTCGCTCTTGTTCTTCGGGGTGGTGTGGGCGGCCGAGTGGACCGGGCTGACCCCGGCGGTCGCCGACCGCAGGGAGGTGGCGGCCGGGGAACTGAAGGCGGTCGAGCTGTACCGCGGCCGGCCGGTGTACGTCGAGGTGGCCGAGCCGCGACCCGGGGGTGAGCCCGAGGTCCGGGCCTTCGGGGAGAAGCCGGCCGGGCCGCCGCCGAAGCTCGGGCTCGACGGGCTGTTGCGGCGGGTGTTCGGCACCCCGAAGCGGCCCGAGCCGGGGATGAACACGGTGGTCGAGGTGGCGAAGGGGGTGGAGCCGGGGCAGCCGGTGGCCGTCAGCCGATACGACCTGGCCGGGGTGACGCACTACGCAGTCCGGGGGGCGGCCGACCGGGAGGAGGCCGACTACGACCGCCGGCACCTGCCCCGCTTTCTGTTCTGGGGGGCGGCCGGGATGACCCTGGCCACCCTGCTGGTCCTGTGGCGGCCGATCGCCCGACTCCGGGCCGGCGGGGGCTGATCACCCGGCCCGCCCGGCGGCCGCCAGCTCGGCCTCCATCCGCCCCAGGCAGCCCGGGCAGACGCCGTGGGTCAGGGTGGCGCACGAGTGCCGGGCCAGGTAGTCCTCCAGCCGGTCCCACATCCCGTCCACGTCCCGGATGCTCTTGCACCAGGCGCAGATCGGGAGCATCCCCCGCAGCTCCTTGACCTCGGCCAGGGCGGCGGATAACTCGGCGTTCCGGGTCCGCAGGTCGGCCTCGGCCGCCGCCTGCCGAAACTCCAGCCGGCGGAGGGCCGACATGGCGGCCGTCACCAGCAGCTCGGTCACGACCACCGGGAGGAGGATGACGGCCGGGTGGGCGGCCGGCCCCTCGGCCGTGCCGGCGGTGGTCATGACCAGGGCCGAGACCGGGTGGGCGTAGAGGATCGCGGCCAGCCCGCCGGCCGGGCCGTACGCCCAGGCGGCGACCGCCACCAGCAGGGTGGACAGGGCCATCATGCTGGAGACGCCGGTCAGGGCGGCGGCCGCCACCCCGCCGGCGTGCAGGACGGCGGCGGCCGCGACGAGGGCGTGGCGGTGGCGGCGGAGGGTCATCGGCGGGCGGAGCGTCGGCGGACGGTACGGAGCGAACCTAGAACACAATGACCCGGCCGGATGGGTTCCGGCCGGGC
>JAIEQN010000042.1 GCA_019747685.1 Gemmataceae bacterium | reverse complement strand
GGCGTTCCCTCCGGGGGATACACCACCAGCCTCGGCCCCGACCGGCCACCCGGCAAGGTTTCGTTAGGGTTTCTAAGGGGTGGGTGGGGCGTACAACGCCCGGATGCGAGCACGGAAGTACCCCAGCGACCTGGCAGGCCGGCAGCGGCGGCCGGTCCGGCACCCGATCCCGGCGTATCCCGGCGGTCGGCCCCGGACGACCCCGACCCGGGGTGGGCTCGGCGCCGTCTTCTACCCGCTCAGGACCGGGTGCCAGTGGCGGCACCCGCCGCAGGACTTCCCGCCCGAGAGCGCGGTCCGGCGGGACCCCGACGAGTGGCGGCACAACGGGGCGGTGGGGGCCGCCCACGACCGGCTGCGGGAGAAGGTCCGGGAGCAGGAGGGGCGGAGGCGGACGCCGCCGGCCGGGAGCACCGACGGCCGGTCGGGGCCGGCGGCCGAGGGCGGGGAGGAGCGGGGGTACGACGCCCACAAGAAGGTGGCGGGCCGCAAGCGGCACGTGGTGGTGGATACCCCCGGGCTGCTGCTGGCCGTGGTCGGCACGGCGGCCAGCGCCGACGACGGGGCCGCCGCCAAGCAACCGCTCGCCCGGGTGACGCACGGGATGTTCCCCCGGCTGCGGCCGCTGCGGGCGGACAGCAAGTACCACAACCACGGGCTGTACGGGTGGGCGGCCGAGACCGCCCGGTACGGCATCGAGGCGGTCCGCCGGCCCGGGGGCAAGGAGGGGTGGGTGACGCCCCCCGGCGGGGGGTGGTGGGGCGGACGTCCGCCCGGCTGAAGCCGGGCCGGCGGCTGACGGCCGGCCGGGAGAAGTCCGCCCGGTCGGCCGAAGCGATGGTCCGGCTGGCCATGATCCGGTTGATGCTGCACCGGCTGCGGCCGGCCGGTGATGAGGCCGAGTTCCGATACCGCAAGGGCTCATGACCTACATATGGGACAGGCTGTAACTCCTTCGTTCGGAGGTGACGATGCTCTCGTGCGTCGTGTTGGCGGTGTGCTTACAATCCGTGGCGGTGGCCCAGGTCGGCCCGCCGGCCGTTGTCCCGGGGATGTCCCGGATCCAGGTCGAGTCCGCACTCGGCGAGAAGCCCTGCTTGGTCGTCCTGACCGGGGGGATCAACAACGCCCCGTTAACCGCGTTCTACGCCCGTGCGAACGTCACGGTCCTGTACGACGAGACCGACACGGTTTACTCGGTTCGACACCGCAGGGTGCGCCCGGCGGGCAGGTAGTGTAACGTAACGCGGCCCCCGGTAGGATTGCCTACCGGGGCCGCGTCATATCGCCGGATGGTGGCTGCCCCCCGATCCGGATCGGCGGGCGGTCGTTCGGACCGGCGTAACTCCCCCGAATTGACCGGGCCGGCTCCGGAAGGTATACTTTTCCCGACCGATCTCCCTCGCCGCCGGCGAGTCAGCCGCGGGTTGGACCCCGCCGTCGTTCCGGGCCAGGACGCCCGACCCGGTTCCCGTCGTCTCGTGGGAACCCCGTCCGCGACCGCCCGACCCGGAACCCGCCGCGGCCCTCCGGCCGCCCCGACCCGGGAGAGCGGACCGACTGGACCCTCCGCGGGGAGAACACCCCCGCCGCCCCGGGTGCGACCGGCATGAGCGCCCCGCCGCCCGACCCCGCCGGCCGACCGCCCCCGACGGACCCCGTCGCCGGGCCGGCGTCGGCCAACGGGTCGACCGGGTCGCATCGCCCCGACGAGGCCAAGCCGTCCCTGTCCGACCTCGTCCGCAACGGCCCCGGGTCCGGCCGGCGGGTGCCGTCGGCCGCCGAGCTGACCGCCCACCTCGCCGGGGCCGACGACCCGCCGCCGGCCGAGCCCGACCCGGACGACGCCCCGACCGTCATCACCCACCCCGACCGCCGGCCGTCGTCCGTCGTCACCGTCCCGCCCCCGCCGTATGTGGTCGGCGAGCCGCCGTCGCTGGCCGGCCGGCGGCTCGGCCACTTCGAGCTGATCGAGGCCGTCGGGGCCGGCGGGATGGCGGCGGTACTCAAGGCCCGGGACCTGGAACTCGGCCGGGTGGTGGCCCTGAAAATCCTGCCGCCGGAGGCCGCCGCCGACCCCGAGGCCGTCACCCGGTTCAAGCAGGAAGCCCGGGCGGCGGCCAAGCTCGACCACGAGAACGTCGCCCGGGTCTACTTCTGCGGGGAGGACCAGAACCTCCACTTCATCGCCTTCGAGTTCGTCGAGGGCCAGACCCTGCGGGCTGTGATCGACCGCCGCGGGCCGCTCCCGGCCGGCGAATGCGTCCGGTCCATGCTCCAGGTCGCCGCCGGGCTGAACCACGCCGCCGACCGCGGCGTCGTCCACCGGGATATCAAGCCGTCGAACGTCATCGTCACCCCCGACGGCCGGGCCAAGATCGTGGACATGGGGCTGGCCCGACACCTGGAAGGCGGGTCGGTCAACGGCGGCGTCACCCAGTCCGGCGTGACCCTCGGGACGTTCGACTACATCTCCCCGGAACAGGCCCTCGACCCCCGCCGGGCCGACGTCCGCAGCGACATCTACTCCCTCGGCTGCACCTTCTACCACGCCCTGACCGGCCGGCCGCCGGTGCCGGAGGGGACGGCGGCCAAGAAGCTCCACGCCCACCAGCACGAGGCCCCGCTCGACCCCCGGGAGCTGAACCCGGCCGTCCCCGACGACCTGGCCGCCGTCCTGTCCCGGATGATGGTCAAAGACCCGGCCCGGCGGTATCAGACGCCGGTAGAACTGATCGCCGACCTGAAGGCGGTGGCCGCCCGGCTGCGGGTGCCGCTGGACGGGGCGGTGGCCGACTCGGCGGTCGAGGCCGTCCCGGCGGCCGCGGCGGTGCTGCCCGAGGCCCCGCGGCTGCGGAC
>JAIEQN010000688.1 GCA_019747685.1 Gemmataceae bacterium | reverse complement strand
CCCGCCCGGCCGTGGTCTTGTCGGGTGTGTCGCGCGGTCCGTCCGCGGACCGCTCGACACACCCTACCAAGCGGGACCGCCCGCCGCCCCGGCCGGTCCGGGAGCCGGAATCGCCAGAGTTCGGCAGCCAAGCGGCCGTACTCTGGCGAGTCCGGCTACGGGGTCACTTCTTCGGCGGGTCGGCGGCCCCGGTGTCGAGGATCACCCGCCACCCGCCGGCGTCCTTCCGCCACCAGGTCACGTAGGCCCCCGACCACCGCACCTCCTCGGCCCCGCCGTCGACCCGGGCCACCATCTTCGCCCGGCCGGTCGTCCAGCCGTACCGCTTGTCGGCGAACGCCCCGCCGTCGGTCGGCTCCCACACCAGCTTCACCGCCGGGCCGGCGAACAGCTCGGCGTCGAGCTTCCGGACGGCCGCGGTCCCGACGTGGGCCTTCGTCCCGAGCGGGGCGATCCGGACCGCGTCGTCGGCCAGGAAGCTCATCCACCCGTCCAGGCCCTTCTCGGCCGCGGCCTTGTAGAACGCCCGGTCGGCGGCCATCACCTCGGCCCGCACGTCGGCCTCGGGCGCGGACCGGCCCGGCGGGGCGAAGGCCCAGGCGGCGAGCCCGACCAGCACCGCCCCGAGCAGGACCGCCGTCCGTCGCGTCGTCATGGATGCCTCCGCGACACACCCTACGGGTCGGCCCCGACCGCCTTCGCCGCCGCGGTGCCGACCTCCCGCCGGAGCCGGGTCACGTTACCCTTGTCGTCCGGGTGAACCCGGTTGGTCAGGATGACGACCGCGGTTTGCGTGGGCCGGTCGATCCACACCGAGGTGCCGGTGAACCCGGTGTGGCCGAACCCGTCGGTCTTGCCGAACCCCTCGCCCCGCTGGGCGGTGTAGGCCGTGTCCACGTCCCACCCGTAGGACCGCAACAGCTTCTTCGGCGGGTCGGACGGCTTCCCCTCGGGCACCTCGTGGGCTTCGGTGAACAGCTTCACCGTCTCCGGCTTCAGCACCCGGACGCCGTCGAGTTCGCCGCCGCGGAGGAGCATCCGGGCGTACCGGGCCAGGTCGTCGGCCGTGCCGAACAGCCCGGCGTGGCCGGCCACCCCGCCCAGCGCGAACGCCCGCGGGTCGTGGACCTCGCCGAGGATGATCTTGCCCTCACGCTTTCCGGTCGGGGCGACCCGTTTCGGGTCGGGGCGGAAGCCGGTGTCGGCCATCTTGAGCGGCTCGAAGACGTGTTCCCGGGCGTACCGGTCGACCGGCTTGCCGGTGATCCGTTCCACCAGCTCGCCGAGGACGATGTAGCCCACGTCGCTGTACCGGAATCGGCTGCCGGCCGGGGCTTCGAGCTTCAAGGCGGCGGCGATGCGGTCGAGGGACTTCGCCCGTCCCCCCGCATAGTCCTTCAGGTCGTTGTCGGCGGTCAACCCGGAGGTGTGCAAGAGGAGCTGGCCGACGGTGACGGCCTCCTTGCCGTTGGCCGCGAACGCCGGCCAGTGCTTCGCTACGGGGTCATCGAGCTTGAGCTTGCCCCGCTCGATGAGGTGCATGACCGCCGTGCCGGTGGCGACCGGCTTGGTCAGGGAGGCCAGGTCGAAGACCGTGTCGGCGGTCATCGGCACCGTCTCGGGGGTGACGGCCCGGTGCCCGAGCGCCTTCCGGTAGACCACCTCGTCCCGGCGGACCACGACCACCACCGCCCCGGGGCAGTCGCCGCGGGCCAGCGCGGCCTCCACCGCCGCATCGATCCCGGACATTTCACCGCGGAGGACGCAGAGGACGCAGAGGGAAAGGCAGTTCATGATAAATCACTCTCTTCCTTCTCTCAGCGGTCTCTGCGTCCTCCGCGGTGAAAGTCTTTACTCAATGCTGGCCAGCAGCCCTTGCATCTCGGACCGGGCGTGCTGGGCGTCGGCCGTGCCGGCCTTCTCGGCCGCGGCGATCCCGTCCCGCAGCACCGCGCACGCCTCAGCAATCTTGTCCAGCCGGACCAGGGCTTGGCCGGCTTGCAGGTAGGCCGGGATGTACGGGTCCGCCCCGGCCGTCCGGGCGATCAGGTCCCGGAGCACCGCCACGCATCCGGCGTCGTCCCCGGCCGAGGCGTGCTCCATCGCCAGCCCGTAGCGGAGGAACGGGTCGTCCGGGTCGTCCGCCAGCAGGGCCTCGATCTGCTCCATCCGCGGCGTTCGGGCCATCACACTTGTCCTCACCGGCAAGATGCCGGTGCCACAAGAACCAGGTCTTCCCCGGCTCACCCTACGCCCGGCCGGAACAACCGGCACCCCCGGACCGACCGCCCCGACCGGCGGCACGCACACCGCCGGACACCGCCGGCGCAGCCGCACCGGCGGCCGGAAATCGTGGCCCGCCGGCCCCTTGCCGCGTGCAGCCCGTACCCGCCCGGGGCCGACCTACTCGGCTGTCGAACCGACGGCACGGACCGCCGCCCCCCTCGGCCCGCGGCCCCCGTCCGGTCGGACAGCACCGGGGGCACCATGCGTCGGCCGACCGCTTCCCGCACCCTCCCGCGCCTCGACCGGCTGGTCGTCCCGGCCCTCCTGACCGCCGCCCTCGGGCTGGCCGCCGCCTCGCCCGCCGGCCCGCCGGCCCCGGCCGCTTCCACCGAACCGGCCTCCGCCGTCCGGTCGGTCACCCCCGGCAAGCGGCGGGACGAGGTGGTCGATGTCTACGAGCGGGTGAAGGCGGCGGTGGTCAACATCCACAGCGAGCGGACCGTCCCGGGCACCGCCGACGACCCGTTCAACCGGTCGGCCGTCCGCCCGCAGCAGGTCAACGGCATGGGGACCGGGATCGTCCTCGACCCCCGCGGGTACGTCCTGACCAACTTCCACGTCATCGACGACGT
>JAIEQN010000749.1 GCA_019747685.1 Gemmataceae bacterium | reverse complement strand
GCCGGGCGGCGTCCCGCTCTGGCGTCGGGGCGCGGGGGTCGGGCGGGTCGTACCGGACCGCCCGGAACCGGTCGGTGAGGAACGCCCAGGCCGGCCCCGCCGGGAGGTCCGTCCGGCTACCCACGAGCACCAGCCGGGCCCCGGACCGGCGGCAGGCGGCCTCCAGCCGTGCGAGTTCCCTTGCGGGGGTCCGCTGCGTCGCGCCGACGACCACCCAGTCCCCGCGGCGGAGCGGGTCGGACGGCCGGCGGACCGCGGACGCGGCCCGCAGCTTGGCCCAGACGGACGGCAGTTGATGGCGGTGCATCCACCCGAGCACCCGCCCGACCGGTGTCTTCTCCACCTCCCCCAGGAGCGCGGCCACCGTCTGGACCGGGTAACGGAGTTGGTGGGCCATGAGGCCGGCGGTGGCGGCCGTCGGGGCGGCCCAGCGGACCCGCAGCCCGGACTCCCGGCAGGTCCGCCCGACCGCCGCCAGCAGGGCGGCCGTCTCCTCGCGCAGCGGGGCGTCGAGCAGGGCGAGTCGGGAGCGCCCGCCGGCCAGCTCGACGAAGGCGGAGAGGAACGGGTCGCCCCGGTCGGCCATCCGCCGCAGGGCCCGGTCCAACACCCCTCCTTTGACCCCGCGGCCCCGGGAGCGGGCGAGGGCGGCCGCGTCGCGGGCGATCCGGGCCTCGGCCCGCCGCTGGCGGGCGGTGGTGAACACGGCCTGGCCGCGGGGCAGTCGGCGGACGACGACCAGCCCGTGTAGCCGCGGGTGGGCGGCGATCCGGCGGAAGGCGTCGGCGAGGGCCCGGCGGGGCAGGCCGGTCGAGCGGCTGAGCGGGCCGACCATCCGGTCGAGGTCCGCGGTCGTTACCTGCCACTGCCAATGGATCGCCCGTGCGACGGCCCGGCGGGCCGCGACCCAGGCCCGGACCGGTTCGGTCAGGACGGCGACGCGGTCCAAGGGGTTCTGGTACGGCGGGGCGGCGGACGGTGTGGTCGTCCGCCGGAGCCCCTGTTCGGGTCCGGCGTCCCCCGCCGCCGGCCGGGCCGTAGCGCGTGTGAGCGGGCCACGGGCGGCGTCCGGCCGGGCCGGTTCTGGCCGGGTCGCGGCGTCGGGCGTGTCCTCGTGGCCGGTTGGTGGCGGCACGGCGGTTTGGACGGGGTCCGGCTGGGGGGCGGCGGCCCTCTCCGGCTGTCTGTCGGGCGTGGGGAGGGCGGGCGACGGGGCCGGCGGAGGCCGGTCCCGGTCCGCCGACAGGGCGTAACTCGGCTCCCGCCTCGGCGAGCCGGCGACCTCGATCCCGTGCTCGCGGGGGCGGGCGAGGACGCGGTCGACCTCGGCCAGGACGGCGGCCGGCGGCACCAGGGTGTTGAGGCCATGTACGGCCGCCCGGGCGATCAGGTCCAGCCGCGTGAACGTGCCGCGGTTCGCTCCCAAAACGGCCGCCGCTTCACGGACGGCCGCCCGGGCGTCTTTGTCCGGGTCCGCGGACGGCCGTTGGTCCCGGCCGAACACGGTCCGGACGTCGAACCCCCGGGCCGCCGCGTCGGCCGCCCACCCCCGCCGCATCTCGGCGAGCGGCGACCGGGGCGGCCGCGGGCGGTCCTTGCGGGCGGCCTTGCCGACGGCCCGGAACGAGCGGTCGTCGGCCCCGGCCAGGTGCTCGGCGATCTGCCGGGTCCGCTTCGACCACGCCCGGACGAGGGGCCGCGGGACGCCGTCGATCTGGTAGGTGAACCCGGCCGGCCGCACCGCCAGCCCGAGTTCCGTCAGGCGGCCGGCGACGTACAGGTCGAACAGGGCGGAACACGCCCGCTGGCCGGCGTACCACGGCCGGGACACGACGAACCCGGTGGTCCCGTCCGGACGGGGTGCCGCGTTGGGCAGCACGGCATGGACGTGCCGGTTGGGATCGGACAATCGACTGTTTGAATGATGAAACAGGGCCAGCACCGGCAGGCACCGCTCCCAGACTTTGCCGCCCTTCCCGCGGCGGGTCCAGGCGAACTCCCCGGCGGCGTAGTCGAGGACGAACCGGACGCCGTCGCGGAAGACGGCGTCGAGCCGGGCGTGGACCGGGTCCGGGGCCAGGGCCCACACCACGTCGAAGTCCTTGGCCGTGCTGAACACCCACTCCCAGCCGACCTGCCTCTTGCGCTTGGCCCCGGGGCCGGGCTGCTTCACCATCCGCCGCCCGTCAGGCGACCTGCCGCCGAGAAGGCTCTTGAGATCGTCCGGGAAAACCCGCCCGCCCTTCGTCAGGCCCAATGCGGGCAGGCCGGGCCCGTGCCACTCCCCGGCCCCCTCCCCCGCCACGTACCCCGCGAACTCCCCGGCCAGGGTTTCGCGGAAGTAGTAGTCGCCCTTCCCGAAGATCGCGTACGCGCGGACGACCGACGAGCCCACGCACACGGCGGCGAGGAAAACTACGGCCAACGTCAGGAAGTTACGCATCGAACACCGTTTCGCAGTACCGGGCCACCGCGGCCTCATCCATCTCGGGGTGGAGGGCGGTGATGATGGCCTCGGTGGCCGTCCGGATCAGCCGCTTCAGCTCGTCCGGCGGGGGCGACGGCCGGGGCACGAGCGCACCCGCCAGGCCGCTGTCCAGGGCCATGAACACCAGGTCGCGGGCCAGGATGTGGGGGGAGACGCCCAGCCCCTTGGCGGCCTCGGCCAGCCGGGCGTACTCCTCCGCCCGGCCGCACCGGAAGGTGACCTGCAGGGACTTCGGGTCCGCCTTGCTCACCGGACGCCCTCCCGCTCGGCCTCGGCGACCAGCTCCCGCCACAGGGCGGGGACGGCCGGGTCGCGCCACCGCGGGTCCGCCGGCCCCGCGGCGGCCG
>JAIEQN010000684.1 GCA_019747685.1 Gemmataceae bacterium | reverse complement strand
GGCCGAGGTCCGGGACCGGCTGGGCGTCGCGGCCTCGGCCCTGACCGTCTGGCGGATGCTCCGCCGGCTCGGCCTGACGCGCAAAAAAAGTCGGAGCGGGCGGCCGAGCGGGACCGCCCGGACATCGCCCGCCGGCGGGCCGCGTGGCGGGCCGGCGTGACGCCCGGCCTGGACCCCGCCCGGCTGGTGTTCCTGGACGAGACGTGGGCGGCCACGAACATGGCCCGGACCCACGGGTACGCCCCCCGGGGGGAGCGGGTGGCGGCCCCGGTGCCGCACGGCCACTGGCACACGACCACGTTCGTCGGGGCGCTGACGGCGGGCGGGTTCGTCGCCCCGCTGGTGGTGGACGGGGCGGTCAACGGCCCGCTGTTCCGGGCCTACGTCGAGCAGCACCTCGCGCCCGCCCTGCGGCCCGGGGACGTGGTGGTCATGGACAACCTGGGCAGCCACAAGGTGGCCGGGGTCGAGGCGGCCATCGAGCGGGCCGGGGGCCGGCTCCTGTACCTGCCGCCGTACAGCCCGGACCTGAACCCGATCGAGTTGGCGTTCTCGAAGCTCAAGCGGCTGCTCCGGTCGGCGGCCGAGCGGACCGTCGAGGGCTGTGATCGGCGGTCGGGCGGTTGCTCGACCAGTTCGGCCCGGCCGAGTGTCGGAATTACTTCCGCCATTGCGGTTACGCCGCTACCGAAACGTGAAGTCCGCACTAGCAGCCGCTGCGGCCGGACCGGCTAAACACAGATGAGTACCCGCGGGGCGAGTTCTTTGCCCCGGTGAGCCACCACGAGCAGGCCCTCTTATCCGGCGACCCGCTCGGCCGGTACTACGACGACGTGCTGGTCCGGTCGCCGGACCAGGGCGAGTGAGCGGCACACAGATTGCTAAGTAATACTCGCACCGCTCGCGGGTCGGTGCCCGTGCGCCCAGGCCGGACGAGTTTCGCCAACACCGGGAGCGCCAATGGCCGCGCCCCTCCTCGGACACGACGGCTCCGCTACCGCACCCCCCACCGCCGACCCGGCCCCCACCCGCCCCGGCGGGTGGGGCCGCCGCTTGCTCGGCCTGGTCCCCACGGCCGTCGTGTTCCTGTTGCTCGGGGCCGTCGCCGTCTGGGGGTTCCGCACCGAATGGAAGTTCGGCAACCCCTTCTCACCCGGGGCATCGGCCGAGCCGGGGACGGAGAAGGGTGGCGGTCGGGAGACGGTGGTCACGCCCGGACCGGCGGGGCCGCCGGGGGGCTGCCCGCTGAACGGCACCCGGATTCGGCTGACCTCCCCGGAGGTCGCCGGCCGGATGGGGCTCCAGGTCGCCCCGGTCGAGAGCCGGCCGCTGGCCGCGACCGTCGTCGCGCCGGCGGAATTGGGCTACGACGAAACCCGGTTGGCGCGACTCTCGGCCCGCGTCCCGGGGACGGCCGTTCGCGTCGAGAGGCAGGTCGGCGACCCGGTGAAGAAGGGCGAGGTGTTGGCCCTGGTCGACGCGACCGCCGTCGGCAAGGCCAAGGCCGACCTGCTGGCGGCGATCGCCCAACTCGACCTCCGGGAGAAGACGGTCGAGAACCTGCAGGCGACCAAGGGGACGGTCGCCGGTCAGCGGATTCAGGAGGCCGAGTCGGCCGTCCGCGAGGCCCGGGTCCAGGTGCTGGCGGCCCAACAGGTGCTGGTCAACCTCGGGCTGCCGGTGAAGGCCGAAGAGGTCCGTAAACTGCCGCCGGACGAGCAGGCCCGGCGGGTCCGACTCATCGGCCTACCGGCCGACTACGCCCGGGCGCTGGACGAGGGCACCACCTCGACCAACTTCATCCCGGTCCCCGCCCCGCTCGACGGGGTGGTGGTCGACCGGGGCGTGGTGTCCGGCGAGGTGGTGGATCCGGCCAAGGTGCTGTTCGTGGTCGCCGACCTGAGCCGCATGTGGGTGACGGCCAACGTCCGGAACGAGGACGCCGACCGGGTGGCCGTCGGCCAGCGGCTCGCCTTCACCGCCGACGGCCACCCGAGCGAGGCGCTCACCGGCCCGGTCGTCTGGACCAGCACGACCATCGACCCCCAGACCCGCACCCTCCGGGTCCGGGCCGAGATCTCGAACCCGGCCGCCCACTGGCGGGCCCGGACGTTCGGCACCGCCCGGATCACCTTGCGGGCGGCCGACACCCCGGTCGCCGTCGTCCACCCGGACGCCGTCCAGCGAGAGGGCGACTGCCGGTACGTGTTCGTGCGGCTGGACGAGACGACGTTCGAGGTCCGGGCCGTCCGGCTCGGGGTCCGCGGCGAGGCGGGCGGCCCGCCGGCCGGGGTCGGCGGCCGGAAGGAGGACCGGGTCGAGGTGCTCGACGGGGTCCGGCCCGGCGAACGGGTCGTCACCACCGGCAGCTTCATCCTGAAGGCCGAGTTGCTCAAGGACCAACTCGGCGACGCGGACTAAAGAACCCCCGGAACCGGGTCGGGAGCGGGCATGCTCAACGCGGTCATCGACTGGTCCCTGCACAACCGGCTGCTGGTCGTCCTCGGGGCGCTCGGGTTGGTCGGGGTGGGCGTGTACGCCGTCGGCCGGGTGAACATCGACGCCTTCCCCGATGTCACCCCGGTCCAGGTGCAGATCAACACCGTCGCCCCGGCCCTCAGCCCCGAGGAGGTCGAGCGACAGATCACCTTCCCGGTCGAGCAGGCGATCAGCGGGCTCAAGGGCCTCCAGCAGATGCGGTCGGTGTCCAAGTTCGGCCTCTCCCAGGTGACGCTCATCTTCGACGACGAGACCGACATCTACTTCGCCCGCCAGGTGGTCAACGAGCGGCTCGGGACGGTCGAGTTCCCCGAGGCCCAGTACCGGCCGAA
>JAIEQN010000557.1 GCA_019747685.1 Gemmataceae bacterium | reverse complement strand
CGCCGGGTTCGGCGGTATGACCCAAGAGGAGCGACCGATGGACGTGCGGAACAGGGCCCCGGGGTGGTTGTTCCTGGTCGTGGCCGGGGGGTTCGCGCTCGGGGCCGGCGGGCGGCGGGCCGACGCGGTCCTGCCGACGTGTACCAAGAACGCCTGCAACCACCTGATCGGCTGGTACGACGAGATCGAGACGAACCCCGGCAAGTTCATCGAGAAGGACGCCCCGGACGGCTGCTACGCCAACCACTTCAAGGGCTTCACGGAGCTCGACGCCGACTGGACCAAGAACGGTCGCTCCTCGGCGATGCTGAACGTCGTAACCCACGGGACGGCCGCCGGGAACGCGCTGACCGACCGGGACCCGAACGACATGATCACCGTGCTCGTCTACGGCGGCCGGTCGTGGGACTGCGACAAGCCGGCCAACCTGCCGCCCCGCATCCGGTCCGCCACGCCGTCGAAGCCGAAGCGGGTCGCGTACGACGACAACTTCCGCGCCTGCATCTTGAAGAGCGAGGGCGGGAGTTAGCCCTCCGGCCGTGGGGCCGGGGTTCTGTCAGGTCGCCCGGGGAGAGTCGGCCATGTCCCGCGGGGTCCGCCGGGGGTTCACCCTGGTCGAGCTGGTGGTGGTGGTCGGGATCGTCGGGCTGATGGTCGGGCTGACCCTGTCGGCCGTCCAGCGGGTCCGCGCGGCCGCCGCCCGGACGAACTGCGGCGACCGCCTCCGCCAGCTCGGGCTGGCCTTCCACCACTTCCACGACGCCCGCGGGGCCCTGCCCGCCGGGGTGGCCGTGAAGGAGGGGCCCGGGGTGTACCAGTACCTGAACTGGGAGGCCCGGCTGCTGCCGTACCTCGACCAGGGTCCGCTCTGGCGGCAGGCCGAAGAGGCGTTCGGGGCCAACCCGAACGTCTTCGGGGCCCCCCACCCGATCGCCGTCCCGGTCCCGGCGTTCGCCTGCCCGGCCGACCCGCACGCCCCCGGGCCGCGGGCGTGGCAGGGGGGGATGTACGCCTTCACCAGCTACCTCGGCGTCTCCGGGACCCGGCGGACCCGACACGACGGGGTGCTGTTCGCCGACAGCAAGACCAAGCTCACCGATGTCCTCGACGGCACCAGCTACACCCTCCTGGCCGGGGAGCGGCCGAGTACCCCGGACGGGGTGTTCGGGTGGTGGTACGCCGGGGGCGGGCAGCGGGGGGACGGGTCGGCCGAGTCGGTCCTGAGCACCGGGGAGGTGCCGAGTTCGGTCTGGTTCAACGGCTGCCCGGGGGGCCGGGCCCGGTTCGGGCCGGGGCGGTTGGACGAGCAGTGCGACGGGCTGCACTTCTGGTCCCTGCACCCGGGCGGGGCGCACTTTCTGTTCTGCGACGGGTCGGTCCGGTACTTCCCGTACGCCGCCGCCGACCTCCTCCCGGCCCTGGCCACCCGGGCCGGCGGCGAGCCCGGCGAGCTGCCGTAACCGGCTCCGCCCGCCGAGCGGTCCGCCGCCCCCCGAAACCGAGCGGACCCGGAACCTGGGGCGACCTCCGGGACGGGCCGGGGTTCGGCCACCCCTTGTCCCCGGAATTGCCCCACCGCCCCGGCTCAGGCCAGCACCCCGCGGAGGACATGGCCGTGGACATCAGTGAGCCGGCGGGCGATGCCGTCGTGGTAATACGTCAGCCGTTCGTGATCGATGCCCAAGAGGTGAAGGACCGTTGCATGCAGGTCGTAGATGGTGGCGACCTCGTCCACCGCCCGGTTCCGCCGGACGAACTTCCGCACCCGGTACAGGGCCGACGGCGGCCCGGCACTCACCGGCTCGTGGTGCAGGAACCGGTCGATGTCGGCGGCGAACGCGGCGGCCGACTCGTACCGCCGCCCCCGGTCCTTCTCCAGGGCCCGCATCACGACCCAGTCGAGGTCGCCCCGGACGACCCGGCCGAGTCGGCCCGGCTCGGTCCCGCGGTTCGCCGCCACCGCCGGCAGGGCGTCCAGGGTCGAGAGCCGGCTACTCGGGGCGGCCGGCTCGTCCTCCCGGATCACCCGCAGGATTTCCTGCACCGCCGCCCGCTTCAGGGTGTCCCGCTCGATCGGGGTGGTGCCGGTGAGCAACTCGTACAGGACGACCCCGAGGGCGTACACGTCGGCCCGGGTGTCCACGTCGGGTGCCCCGCCGGCCTGCTCCGGGGCCATGTACAGGGGCGTCCCCATCACCGCCCCGGCGGCGGATAACAGCGTCTGGTCGGTCAGCGGGTCCCCGCCGACGGCCTTCGCCAGGCCGAAGTCGATGACCTTCGGGACCGGCTTGCCGTCCGCCTCGGCCACGAGGATGTTGGACGGCTTCAGGTCGCGGTGGATGACGCCCTTCTGGTGGGCGTGCTGGACCGCCTGACAGACCTGCCGGAACAACTCCAGCCGGTCCGGGATCGCCAGCCGGTGGGCGTCGGCGTACTCGGTCAGGGGGACGCCGTCCACCAGCTCCATGACGAAGAACGGCCGGCCGTCGGACGTGGCCCCGGCGTCCAGGACCTTCGCGATGCCCGGGTGGTCCATGACCGCCAGGGCCTGCCGCTCGGCCTCGAACCGCAGCAGCACCGCCCGGCTGTCCATCCCCGGCTTGATGAGCTTCACGGCGACGCGGCGCTTGACCGGCTCCGTCTGGTCGGCCGCCCAGACCTCGCCCATGCCCCCTTCGCCCAGCGGCTCCCGCAGGACGTACCGCCCGGCCAGAACCTCCCCGGCCCGCCCGCCGGGGCGGTCGGCGAGGGTGGGGCCGAGGGACGCGGTGGCGGCCGGGTCGGGGCCGCCGGTCGGCGGGAGGGCGTCGGC
>JAIEQN010000897.1 GCA_019747685.1 Gemmataceae bacterium | reverse complement strand
AAGAACCCGTACTTCGCCAAGAGCTACGTCAACCGGCTCTGGGGCTACCTGCTCGGGGTCGGGCTGATCGAGCCGCTCGACGACATCCGGGCCGGCAACCCGGCCACCAACCCCGAGCTGCTCGACCGGCTGACGGCCGAGTTCGTGAAGTCCGGGTTCGACGTGCGGGCGACGATCAAGACGATCTGCAAGAGCCGGACGTACCAGTTGTCCATCACCACCAACAAGTGGAACAAGGACGACGACATCAACTACTCGCACGCCCTGGCCCGGCGGCTGCCGGCCGAGGTGCTGTACGACGCCGTCCACGCCGCCACCGGGTCCGTGACGAAGCTGCCGGGGCTGCCGCCGGGCAGCCGGGCGGCGCAGCTCGTCGACAGCAACGTCGAGCTGCCCGGCGGGTTCCTCGACCTGTTGGGCAAGCCGGTCCGCGAGAGCGCCTGCGAGTGCGAGCGGACCGGCGGGATGAACCTCGGGCCGGTCCTGGCGATGGTCAACGGGCCGATCGTGGCCGACGCCATCAAGGACCCGGACAACCGGCTGGCGAAGCTGGTGGTCCGGGAGGCGGACGACGCCAAGGTGGTCGAGGAGGTTTACCTGGCGGTCCTCAGCCGCCGGCCGTCGGCGGCGGAGGCCGAGGCCGGGGTGAAGGCCCTGCGGTCGGCCGGCCCGGACCACGCCGCCATGCTGGCCGAGTTCGCCCCGAAGCGGGCCGCCTTCGACGCCTACCGGGCCAAGCTGGACGAGCGGCAGGCCGCCTGGGAGGCGGGGCTGTTGGCCAACAAGCCGTCGAAGTGGGTGACGCTCGCGGTTCAGAAGGCTGAGTCGCGGCAGGGGGACCCGCCCCGGCCGGACGGGGCCAAGCTGACGGTCGACCCGGACGGGTCGATCACCGCCAGCGGGCGGACCGACACCATCGACAACTACACCGTCACCGGGACGGCCAAGCTGGACGCCCCGGCCACGGCCATCCGGATCGAGGCCCTGGCCGACCCGAAGCTGCCGGGCAAGGGGCCCGGCCGGGCCGAGAACGGCAACTTCGTACTGAACGAGTTCAAGCTGACGGCCCGGCCGTCGGCCAAGGCCGACGAGACGCCCAAGCCGGTCAAGCTGACCGGGGCGAAGGCGACGTTCGAGCAGGGCGGGTTCCCGGCCGCCAACGCGGTCGACGGCAACCCGGGGACCGGGTGGGCCATCTCCGAGGGGACCGGTAAGGACCAGGCGGCCCTGTTCCGGTTCGAGCAGCCCGTCCCGGCCGGCGACGGGCTGGCGTTCACCGCCGTGCTCGACCAGCGGTACGGCGGGAACCACACGGTCGGCAAGTTCCGGCTGTCGGTGACGGCCGACCCGAACCCGAACCTGACCAGCGCCGTGCCGGCCGAGTTGGTGGCCCTGCTGGAGGTGCCGGCGGCCCGGCGGACCGCCGACCAGGAGGGCCGGCTGCGGGCGTTGTACCTGGCCCAGGACAAGGAGTACGCCCGGCTGGCGGCCGAGGCGGCGGCCCCGCCCCCGGCCGACCCGCGGGTGCTCGGGGTGCAGGACCTCGCCTGGGCATTGATCAACAGCCCGGCGTTCTTGTTCAACCATTGACCCCGACGGCGCGCGGGGGCCGTCAGGCCCCTGATGGTCAGCCCTCATGGGCCTGATGGCCCCCGCGCGCCGCGACCGGCCCGGGGAACCGATCCGCCTGGGGTCGGGAAGCGCGCTGCTCAGCCCGCCCCGGCGTTCGGCCCGACCTCATCTTCCTTTGCCCATCATCCCTTCTGGCTCGAAAGCTGCATCGGCTGCCGGCCGTGACGGCGCCCCGCCCGGGGCGCCGGCCGCGGCAGACCCATCCGGACTCGCGACGCGGGGGACGGCCATGTCATACGGCGGGGGGCCGAGCGGCCCCGGCTACGGCCCGGGCGGGGGCGGCATCTTCGGCGACCTGTTCGGGCGGCGGGCGGACTACGGCCCGCGGGGCCAGTTCGGCATCTGGCCCGGGTGCGGGTGCAGCAGCCTGTTCATCATCCTGGCCGGCATCCTGCTCGTCTGCGGCGGCGGGCTGCGGATGCTCAATCTGTAACCGCCCGAACCGGGCCGGGGGGACGCACCATGCGGGCGCTGTGCGGGGCGATCATCACCGCCGGGGCCATGATCGCCGTCGGGCTGACCGCCCTCGGGATCGGCACCCGGTACCAGACCGAGCGGTTCCAGCGGGACGACAAGACCGGCCAGTACGTCAAGGACGTCGACGGCGACCAGTCCCGGGTCCGGATGCGGGACATGGACCGGCCGCTGGTGTTCGCCCTGGTGTTCGCCACCTCGGCGGCGGTGATCGGGCTGGGCATCACCGTCGCCGGGCTGGCCTACCACCACGCCCGGCGGGAGCGGGAGCACCAGTGGGAGCGGGAGCGGCACGCGGCCGGCCAGCGGACCGCGGTCTGACCGCCGGGCGAGGAGGGATTCGATGGCGCGGGCGACGAAACCGCCGGCCGCGAAAGGGCGGGCCGCCGAACCGGCGGCCGACCCGCCGGTCAAGGTCCGGCGGACGGTCGGCAAGGACAAGACGGTCAAGATCACCGTCGAGACGCCCCCGCCGGCACCGGGGGCGACCGCCGGCCCGCCCCCCGGGCTGGACGACGCCGCCCGGCTGGTCGACCGGGTGCGGGCCGACCTGCTCGAGACCGTCCGGGAGCTGCGGGGCGCCGTCGCCGAGGTCCGGACGTTCCGGGACGAGCGGGACGCCCTGGTCCGCGAGCTGGCCTCCTTGCGGCAGGAGGTCGGGGCCGCCCGGAAGGACGCCGCCGACGCCCTCGGCCACCTGCACGC
>JAIEQN010000267.1 GCA_019747685.1 Gemmataceae bacterium | reverse complement strand
GAGCAGAAGCAGACCTGCCCGCCCGACCTGTCGGCGGTGCTGGCGGCGATCGCCAAGCTCGGCGGCGGGCACCCGGAGGCGGTCGCCCTGATCCGCGGGGCGGCGGCGGCCGACGCCCTGACGGCGGCGGTGGCGGTCGACGCCCTGCCCCGGCAGTTGTCGATCCAGCAGCTCGCCCTGATCGCCCCGAAGGACCCGGCCCTGGTCAAGGCGAACGCCGAGGTGTCGCGGGCCGGGACGGTCGGGACCGACCCGGAGGCCACCGGGGTGGACCTGACCGACCCCGAGGCCGAGGGGAAGCCGGCGGCCGAGGCCCCGCGGCCGCCCCTGAGCCGGGAGCCGGGCCGCATCTTCGGGCCGAAGCGGCCGCCCGAGCCGCCGGCCGGCGCGGAGTCGCTGTCCCCGGTCGTCCCGGTCGCCGGGACCGCCCCGGCCGAAGGCCCGGCCGTCCGCAGCCGAAACCCCGGCACCCTGTTCCCCCGCAAGTAGTGGGTCGGTGAATCGTGCCAGGGGCTGGCGCCCCTGGCTACATTCCGTCGTCCCTCCGGGACTCCAGAGGTTTGGAGCCGCGGAGCGGCGACGGACGGTAGCCAGGGGCGCCAGCCCCTGGCCGCATGACGGGCCAACCCATGCTCACCCACCTCGAACTGGTCGGGTTCAAGTCGTTCGCCGACAAGACCCGGCTCCTCTTCGCCCCCGGCGTCACCGCCGTGGTCGGGCCGAACGGGTCGGGCAAGAGCAACGTCGTCGACGCCGTCCGGTGGGTCCTCGGGGAGCAGTCGGCCAAGACCCTCCGCGGGGGGGAGATGGCCGACGTGATCTTCAACGGGTCGGCCGGCCGGCGGGGGCTGGGGCTGGCCGAAGTCACCGTCGGGTTCGACAACGCCAAGCGGCTGCTCGCCGTCGACGCGGACGAGGTCCGGGTCACCCGCCGGGTCTACCGGGACGGGACCGGCGAGTACCTGCTCAACGGCCAGCCGGCCCGGCTGAAGGACGTGCGGGACGTGTTCCTCGGGTCGGGGGCCGGGGCCGGCGGGTACACGGTCATCGCCCAGGGGCGGGTGGACGAGCTGCTGGCGGCGTCGGCCCGGGACCGGCGGGAAATCTTCGACGAGGCGGCCGGGATCAGCCGGTTCAAGGCCAAGAAGGCCGAGGCCCTGCGGAAGCTCCTGGCGACCGAGGCGAACTTGGCCCGGTCCCGGGACCGGCTCGACAGCCTCGATGCTCAGCTCCGGACGCTCAAGCTACAAGCCGCCAAGGCCCAGAAGTACCAGGAGTATTCGGGCCGGCTGAAGGACCTGCGGGTCGGGCTGGCGGCCCGCGAGTACCGCGAGCTGACCGCCGCCCTGGAGGCGGAAACGGCCGCCCTGGCCGAGTTGAAGGCCGACGCCGGCGGGGCCGCCGACCGGGCCGACGAACTCGAACGGGCCACCCGGGAGTGGGACGCGGAGGTCGGTCGGCTGGAGCAGGCCGTCCGCCACGAGGAGGCCGGGCTGGCCGACGCCCGGCAGCGGATCGCCGGGTTCGAGGCGACGGCCAGGCACGAGCGGGCAACGGCCGCCGGGTACGAGGGCGAGCTGACCCGGCTCGGCCGGCTCCGGGCCACCCTCGGCTACCGGGTGACGGAGCTGGAGGCCGAGGCGGCGGAGGCGGCCGCCGAGGCGGTCGCCTCCGATGACCGCTTGCGGGCCGCCCAGCAGGCGGCGGCGACGGCCGAGGCCGACCTGGCGGCCGCGTCCGAGCGGGTCGCCGTCCTCGACCAGCAGACCCAGGCCGGGCAGGATCAGCAGTTCGACCTGGTGCGGCGGGCGGCGGCGGCCCGGTCCCGGGCGACGGCCGACCTCGCCCAGGTGGAACGGCTCCAGAAGGAGTACACGCGGAAGCTCGGCGAGGCGGACCAGGCGGCGGCCCGGCGGGCGGCCCTGGCGACCGGCCTCGACGGGCTGTCCCGGGCTGACGCCGACCTGCGGGCCCGGCTCGGCGACGCCCGGGGCCGGCTGGCCGAGTTGCAGGCCGCCCGGGACGAACTGACGGCCGACGCCGAGCGGGTCGGCAAGGAGCTGGAGGACCTGCGGGTCCGCCAGGGCGCCACCATCGGCCGGGTCGAAGTCCTCGAAGGGCTGGAGCGGTCGCTCGACGGGGTCGGGGCGGGGGTGCGGGCGATTTTGGGAATGATGAACGATGAACGAGGGGCGATGAATGAAGGCCGGGGTGGTGATGGTGAGACTCCGGAATTCATCGCTCATCGCTCATCGCTCATCGCTATTTCCGGCCTGGTCGCCGACCTCCTGACCGTCCCGCGGGAGGTGGCCGAGGCGGTCGAGCTGGCCCTGGGGGACGCGGCCCAGCGGTTCGTGGTCGCCGACCCGGCGGCGGTCGACGCCCTCGCCGCCGCCGCCGCCACCCTGCCGGGCCGGGTCGGGTTCATTCCGGTCCGGGCGAGCGGGGGGCGTGAGCCCCCTGATACTGGTGGCACCGGCCTCCCGGCCGGTGTGCCTTTATCAAGGGGCTCACGCCCCCCGCTCGCCCGGCAAGTCCGCTGCGACCACCCCGGGCTGGCCGGGCTGCCCGACCAGCTCCTCGGCGACGTGTACCTCGTGGACACGCTCGCCGACGCCCGCCGGCTGGCCGTGGGGTTGCCCGGGTGCCGGTTCGTTACCCCCGCCGGGGAACTCCTCGAACCGGACGGGACGCTGACCGCCGGGCCGGCCCGGTCCGGGGCCGGGCTGGTGTCCCGCAAGAGCGAGCTGCGGGACCTCCGCGGCCGGCTGGCGGCCCTGGCCGGGGCGGTCGCCGCCGCCGAGGCCGA
>JAIEQN010000669.1 GCA_019747685.1 Gemmataceae bacterium | reverse complement strand
CGGGTGGGTGTACCCGATCGGCATCTGCCCGTGCAGCAGCGCCCCGGTCACGTGCGGCCCCTGCGGGGGGGCCCAGACGCTGTACGGGGCCGCCCCCTGGGGCATCGGGCTGGGCATCGGGTCGAGCGGGGCGTCCAGGTACGAGTCCAGGTTCGGGTCCCCGACCACCCGCTCCCCGAACAGGATGGTGTTCGAGGTCCCGTCCTTCACCCCGACCAGCCGCACCCCGGACTGGTTCGCCTTCGGCTTCGACCCCGGGCCGGTGGAGTGGAACATCCCGTCGGCCTTGGCCTCGTCCAGCGGGTGCGGCTTCGACCCGCCGTTGCCCCCGTAGGTGGTCAGGGCGACCAGCCCGATCGCGGTCGAGCCGGGGTTCGGGTTGATCGACTGGGCCGGGCAGACCGACAGCGGCAGGACGGTCCCCGCCCGGGGGCTGGGGCCGGTGTAGTTGGTCGACGGGGTGGCGAAGTCCCACTGCTGGTACAGGGGCGATTGATCGACCTGCGGCAGCAGCTCGACGAACAGGGTGGTGTACCGGCTGCCCCCCAGCTCGGCCGCCGTGGGGAACTGGCCCCGGGTCTCGTGGTAGCCGTGGGCGGCCAGGGCCCACTGCTTCAGGTTGTTCTGGCACTGGGCCCGGGCGGCCGCCGCCCGGACCTTCTGGACGGCCGGCAGGAGCAGGCCGACCAGGGTGGCGATGATGGCGATGACGACCAACAGCTCGATCAGGGTGAAGGCCGAACGGCGGGTCATACCGGCCTCGGGGTGCGGCGCGAGATGAAGTTCATCATCCCGCACCGGCGGCCGGCCGTCTACGGACGGTGGGGGAATTTGGGGGAAATCGCCGGCCCGGCCGCCGGCCCGACCCGACCGACCGGCTCCGCCGTGGGCAGCGGGCAGCGGGCAGTGGGCAGCCGGCAGTGGGCAGTAAGAAGAAGTCGGCCATGGGCCGCCATCCGACCGTCCGTACCGGCGGCCGGTTCCTGACTGCCCACTGCCGGCTGCCCACTGCTCACTGCCCACTTCGCCGAAGGCGGAGGCGGAGCAGGCCGGCCCCGATCAGCCCGAGGGCGGCCGCCGGCGGGGCCGGGACCGGGTTGCCCTGGACCATCGCCACCAGGTCCTGGGCCGAGTCGTTGTGCAGGAGGACCAACTGCTTGCCGGGGAAGGCGGCGGAAAAGGTGTTCGACGGCAGCCCGGCCAGGCCGTCCAGCCAGCTCTGGGCCAGGACCGCGGCCGGGCTCATCGGGTCGTCCACCTGGAAGTTGTCGGCCGCCACGTCCAGCGGCGACGGCCCGTCGTAGGCCAGCTCCCAGGACGCGATCTGGAACGCGGCCGAGGCCGTCGAGCCGCCGAACAGCGGGTTCCCCCAAGCCGGGTCGTAGTGGGCCCCCCAGAGCTTCAGGAACAACGCCCCGTTGCCGCTGTTGGCGATCGGCTGCACGTCGTAGGTGTAGGTGGTCCCGGGGGCGATGAACTGGGACAGCTCGACGCAGAACACCGCCGTCGGGCTGGCGAAGTTCGGGGCCTCGGGGCCGCCGACCGGGGTGAAGTAGTACGGCCCCGGGGTGCTGTTGAACCCGTTGCCGAAGTAACGGCCGGCCACCGCCCCGGACGGGGTGACGTTGTCGAAGTGCAGGTCAACCAGCCCGGCGGGTGCCCGCCCGGGGGCGGCCAGGGCGGCGGAGAGGACGGCAACGGCGGCCGCGAACGGCCGTGTGCGAAGACCGAACGGCATGGTCAGGGACTCCGAGAGGGTCAAGTGTCACCCGGCGGCGCCGGGCAGCCCTCTCCCAAAGCACCCGCCGCGCCCGCAGCGGCGCGGCGGACGCAACCGGTTGTTGGTCAGGGACTTGGCCGTTTTCCGGCGGGCGCGGAGTGGGCGGAACGGTTAACACCCGCACCGGTGTGACAACCCCCGCGCTGCCGGCGGGAATCGCCCGCCCGGCCCGGTAACACAGGCACGAATGCCTGTGCCACCAATCCCGGGTGCCGCCGAGTACCGGTCGGCCGCCGCCGCGGTACAATGGCCCCTGGCGAACGGCTTAGGTTTTCCCAAAGATTCCGGCGACCCGGGCGAATACCCTCGGATGGGGAGGGGTCGGGTCGGACCGCCGGCCCCGTTCCGGGGGCAGCCGTGATGAAATTCACCTACCGGTCCGGCCAACGGCCGCTGGACGGGTTCACCATCAAGCGGGGGGTCGGGCAGGGGGGGTTCGGCGAGGTCTACTTCGCCGTCAGCGACGCCGGCAAGGAGGTCGCCCTGAAGCGGCTGTTCCGGACCCCGGACGCCGAGCTGCGGGGCGTCGCCCACTGCCTGAACCTGAAGCACCCGAACCTGGTCCACCTGTACGACCTGCGGACCGACGACCGGGGCGACCGGTGGGTCGTCATGGAGTACGTCTTCGGCGAGTCCCTGGCCCAGTGGATCAACCGGTACCCGACCGGGCTGCGGGTCGGGCTGGTCCAGGAGTGGTTCGGGGCGGTGGCCCGGGCGGTCGGCTACCTGCACGACCAGGGGGTGGTCCACCGGGACCTGAAGCCGGCCAACATCTTCATCGAGAACGGCCACCTGAAGATCGGCGACTACGGCCTCTCGCGGCGGATCAGCGTCAGCCAGGGGGGCGAGCTGACCCAGGGGGTCGGGACCCCGAACTACATGGCCCCGGAGATCAAGAACGGCAACTACACCCTGTCGATCGACATCTACGCCTGCGGGGTGATCTTGTACGAGATGCTGACCGGGCACCCGCCGTTCGACGGCCAGACCCCGATCGAGGTGATGATCAAGCACCTGACCGAC
>JAIEQN010001041.1 GCA_019747685.1 Gemmataceae bacterium | reverse complement strand
CCAGGGGCTGACGCCCCTGGTCGCCAACCTCATTTCCCCAATTCCCGCATCAGCCGCCACTTGAGCAGCCCGAACCGGTGCTTGGTGTCGGCGTTCGTGACGGCCCGCCACAGGGCCTTGCGGCTGCCGACCAGCACCACCAGCCGGCGGCCCCGGGTGATCCCGGTGTAGAGCAGGTTCCGCTGCAGCATCACGTAGTGCTGGGTGTGGACCGGGATGACCACCGCCGGGTACTCGCTCCCCTGCGACTTGTGGATCGTCACCGCGTAGGCGTGTTGGAGTTCGTCGAGGTCCGAGAAGTCGTACTCGACCGCCTTGCCGTCGAAGTCCACCCACACGACTTGGTCCGTCAGGTCGACCTCGGCCACCCGCCCGATGTCCCCGTTGAACACGTCCCGCTGGTAGTTGTTCTGGGTCTGCATCACCTTGTCGCCGGCCCGGAACGCGGTGTCGAACTTCTTCGTCTCGGCCGCCCCCGGCCGGGCCGGGTTCAGGGCCGCTTGCAGCTCCCGGTTCAGGTTCAGCACGCCCAGCTCGGTCTTCACCTGCGGCGTCAGCACCTGCACGTCCCGGAACGGGTCGAACCCGAACTTGGCCGGCATCCGCTCCTTCACCATCTGGATGACCTTCCCGATGACCGCCGGCGGGTCGTCGGCGACGACGAAGTAGAAGTCCCCCTGCCCGGCCGGGGCCGATTCGGGCTCCTCGCCGCGGTTGACCGCGTGGGCCGCCCGGACGATCCACGACGCCCCGGCCTGGCGGTGAACTTCGGTGAGCCGGGCGACCGGGACCGCGCCGGAGCCGATCAGGTCGGCCAGCACCGCCCCGGCCCCGACCGACGGGAGCTGGTCCACGTCGCCGACGAGCACCAGGCACGCCCACGGCGGCACGGCCTGGAGGAGCCGGTTCATCAGCACCACGTCGACCATCGACACCTCGTCCACGACCAGCAGGTCGGTGTCGAGCGGGTTCTCCTTGCCCTTGCGGAAGGTGCCGATGCCGGGGTCGAACTCCAGCAGCCGGTGGATGGTCTTGGCCTCGCGGCCCGTCGATTCGGACAGGCGTTTCGCGGCCCGGCCGGTCGGGGCGCAGAGCGTCACCCGGAGCGACTTGGCGGCGAAGATTTCCAGGATGGCTTTCACGATCGTCGTCTTGCCGGTCCCGGGGCCGCCGGTGACGACCATCAGCTTGTGCGTGACGGCCTCGCGGACGGCCTTCCGCTGGCTGTCGGCGAAGGCGATGCCCATCCGCTTCTCGGCCCAGCCGATGGCCCGGTCGACCTCGGCCCCGGCGAGCGGGTGCGGCCCCTTCGCCAGGGCGGCCACCTGCCGGGCCACCCCGAGTTCGGCGAGGAACAACGGCTTGAGGAACAGGAGATCGGTATGCGCCCCGTCCTCGCCGAGGACTTCTGCACCCTCGGCCTTGACCCGCTCCCCCGGCTCGGCGTTCCGGGCGATCGAGTCGCGGACCAGCTCGTCGGTGATCCGCAGTTGCTCGACGGCGTCGCGGATGCCGGCCGGGGCGATCTGCGTCAACTCTTCGGCCGCCTGCACGACCAGCTCTTCGGGGTAGCCGACGTGGCCGTCGGACTGGGCCTGGCCGAGGACGTGGCGGACGGCAGCCTGTGCCCGGAACGGCGAGTCCCGCGGAATCTCCAGCTTCAGGGCCAACTCGTCGGCGGTCCGGAACCCGATCCCCCAGATGTCGGTACTGAGCCGGTACGGGTTGGCCCGGACCAGCTCGATGGCGTTCTCGCCGTACTGGCGGTAGATGCGGACGGCCCGGGCGGTCCCGATGCCGTAGCTGTGCAGGAACACCATGATCGACCGGACGGCCTGCTGCTCCCGCCAACTGGTGCGGATTTTCTCGATCAACTTCGGGCCGATGCCGCGGACCTGGGACAGGAACGCCGGGGACTGGTCGATCACGTCCAGCGTCCGTTCGCCGAACACGTCGACGATCCGCTTGGCGAACCCGGGGCCGATTCCCTTGACGAGGCCCGAGCCGAGGTACTTGGCGATCCCCTCGGCCGTGTGCGGCGGGGTGGTCTTCAGCTCGGCGGCCTTGAACTGGAGGCCGTGGGTGCGGTCGGTCTCCCAGGCCCCGGCGGCCTCGACGTACTCGCCGGCCACCACCTGCTGGCAGGTGCCGACGACGGTGATGAGGTCGCGGTGGCCCCGGGCCCGGACCCGCAGCACGCAGTACCCGGTGTCGAGGTTGTGGAAGGTGATCCGCTCGACCACCCCGGACAGGGACTCGGGCATCGGTCCTCTCCGGGCGAACCCCGAGCGTGAGCGAGGGGGTAAGTCCACCCCCTCGCTCACGCTCGGGGTTCGCCCGAACCACCATACCCAATCCCGCCCGGGAACACCAACCGGGTAGCCGGGCGTCGTTCGGACATCAATTCCTCTGGCAGAATGGGATGATTCAGCCCGCAAACCGATTCGTCAGGCGTGGGGTGTGTCTCCGGGCCAGAACCATTCCGGCCGGCACCGGCGACCCGGGCCGCAGACTTGACCGATTCCGGCCGGATTCCGGTAACGGACCCGTCGCCCGGCCCTTGAGGGCGGTTTTCCCGGCTGGTAGGCTAAACCCGGTCCGAACGGGCGAGGCGGAGCAGCTTCCGCGACCGGCTTCCGGGGAGAGGTCATGCGCACCGCGGCGGGTCTGGCCGGGCTGGCGGTCCTGGTGGTGGGCGTCCTCGGGGTCGGGGCGGCGGGGCAGCCGCCCCTGCCGCCCCCGGCCCCGGCCCCGGTCCAACTGGTGGCCCCGGCCCCCGCGGCGGCCCCGGTCCTGCCGGTCG
>JAIEQN010000368.1 GCA_019747685.1 Gemmataceae bacterium | reverse complement strand
ACCCGCCGGCCGCCGGGCCGCAGTCGCCGGCCGGGGCGGCCGCCGCCACCATCACCGTCCGGGTGACCGGGACCTGCTCGGTCACGGTGGCCGGGACGCACACGGTGTACGTCACCGTCCGCTTCTCGGTGGTGGTGACCGGTACGGACACGGTGTACGTGTACTCCTCGGTCTTGGGGACGACCCGGTTCTCGGTCACCGTCCGCTTCTCGGTCGAGGTGACGACCTGGTTCTCGGTGTACGTGTACTCCTCGGTCTTCGGCACCGTCTGGTACTCGGTCACCGTCCGCTTCTCGGTCGTCGGCACCATCTCGTTGACCGTGTACGTGAACGTCTCGGTCTTGGGGACGCACTGGTTCTCGGTGACGGTCCGCTTCTCGGTCGAGGTGACGAGCTGGTTCTCGGTATACGTGTACTCCTCGGTCTTGGGGACGACCCGGTTCTCGGTCACCGTCCGCTTCTCGGTCTTGGTCACCGGGACCTGCACCTGGTAGGTGTACGTCTCGGTCTTGGGGACCCACTGGTTGCGGGTGACCGGGACCTGCCGGGTCTGGACCTCGGCCCGGTACCGGGTCACGGTCTGGGTGGTGTAGGCCGGGGCGGGGGCGACGGCCGGGCCGCAGTCGCCGGCCACGACCCCGCCGGTCATCCCGCCCGACCCGCACCCGCCGCAGTCGCCGGCCGGGGCCGCCGCCGGGCCGCAATCGGCCGCCTTCTTCCGCTTCCCGCCGAACGCCCAGCTCTCGGCCGGGGTTACGACCAGGGCGGCGACCGCCGCCAGCAGGGCGGCGGCCAGCATCCGTCGCGTCATCGCAGATTCCTCGTGGTGGGAAAGGACACGGGCCGGCCGCTACGTCCGTTCGGCGGAGAGCCCCAGAACACCCGCAGGCCGTACTCCCGTTCCGGACGAGTCAATCAGTGCAGATTGCCCAGAACTCCCAGAGCCGGACGCCGACAGCGTATGCGGGGCGATTGGGGTTGACAACACAGGCGGCGTAGTTTGGGGGGAATTTTTCTGACCGTGCCGGTCGGGTCGTGCCGGCCGCCCGCGGCCGGGGAGTGGCCGCCCGCCGGGCCGGGGTGTAGCATCCCCCGGGCGGGCCGCCGGGGGCGGGCCGCCGGTCAATCCTACCGGTCGCGGGGACTCTCCCATGCAACATCCATTCCGGCGGGTCCTGGCGGCGGTCGGGCTGGCCGCGGCCGTCGCGGCGGTCGGGGCGGCCGCCCCCCGGGACAAGGACAAGGCCGCCGACGCCCCGAAGGCCGGGGCCGACGGCTGGGTCCCGCTGTTCAACGGCAAGGACCTGTCCGGCTGGAAGATCCACCCGAACCCGAACCCCGGGGCCTACGAGAAGACGGTGCCGGTCAAGGGCGAGGGGGACGCGGTGGTCGGGTTCGCCGGGGAGACGAAGGACGGGAAGACGGTCCCCCTCTGGACGGTCAAGGACGGGCTCCTGGTGGGCAGCGGGCCGCACAGCCACCTGTTCACCGAGAAGGACGACTACGCCGACTTCCGCTACCGGGTCGAGGCGAAGATCAACGACAAGGGGAACAGCGGGCAGTACTTCCGGGCCAAGTTCGAGCCCGGGTTCCCGACCGGGTACGAGGCCCAGATCAACGCCACCGGCGGCGACCCGATCAAGACCGGCAGCCTGTACCCGGACGGCCGGGCCAAGCTCGACCGGAAGATGGACATCCTGGTCCTGGACACCGCCCCGAACAAGCCGGACGAGTTCTTCGTCCAGGAGGTGGTGGCCGAGGGGGACCACATCCAGATCTTCGTGAACGGGAAGAAGACGGTCGACTTCACGCACCCGGCCGGGGTGCTCAAGAAGGGCCACTTCGCCCTCCAGGGGCACGACCCGGGCACCGTGGTGACGTTCAAGAAGGTCGAGTGGCAGCCGCTGAAGAAGTGAACCGGGTCCCGGGCCCCGGGGCTGTCGCCCCGGGCTCCGTTGTGTCGGGCCCTCAGCCCTCCGGACCCGGGTTTGAGGCCCGAAGGGCCGAGACAAGATAGCCCGGGGCGGCAGCCCCGGGTGTCAACGTGCGCCTGTCCCTCCGCTACCGGCTCCTCCTCCCCCTGGCCCTGTTCCTGGCCGGCGATCTGGCCGCGACCGCCTGGGCCGCGTCGTCCGCCGCGGCCGCCGCCGACCGCCGGCTGGCCGGCCAGCTCTGGGCCGTGGCCGGCACCCTCACCGAGTCCCGGGCGTTCCCGCTCACGGAACGGGTGTTGGCCCAGATGAAGGGGCTGTCCGGGGCCGAGTTCCTGCTCGTCCGCCCGGACGGGCCGCCGCTCACCACCCTCTCCGACCCGGACGCCCGGCCCCCCGCCGACGTGCCGGCCGCGGTCCCGTCGAACGAGGACCACGCCCTCGGCCCGCCGGTCGCCGTCGGCGGGGCCGAGTACCGGTGCCTGCGGCTACCGCTCCGCCCGCCCCACCCGAACGCCGGGGCCGACCTGTACGTCTTCTACCCCGAAGCCCTCCGCCGGTCGGCGGTGCGGGACGCGGCCCGGCCGCCCCTGGTGCTGGGGTTGGTCGGCGGGCTGCTGACCGGCGGGCTGGGGCTGGTGCTCGGCGGCCGGCTGGTCCGGCGGGTCCGGGACCTCCAGCAGCGGACCCGGGCCATCGCCGGCGGGGACTTCCGGCCGCTGCCGGTGCCGGCCCCGGACGACGAGCTGGCCGACCTCGGGCGGGCGGTCAACGACATGGCCCGGAGGCTGGCCGGGTACCGGGACGCCCTGGCGGCGGCCGAGCGGCTGCGGGTGCTCGGGCAGTTCTCCGGCGGGCTGGC
>JAIEQN010000476.1 GCA_019747685.1 Gemmataceae bacterium | reverse complement strand
CGCTGCTTGTGCCGGGGGTCCTCGCAGATCACGCGGACGACGCCCTTCCGCTTGATCAGCTTGCACTTCTCGCACATGCGGCGGACGCTCGCTCGCACCTTCATGGGCCACCTGTCGCGGGAAACGGCCGCCTCACCCGGTAAACGTTCATCATATCCGGGGGCCGGAAAGCCGGCAAGATTCGCGCCGCCGGAATGCACAGGTCCCCGCCCCGCGGGGGCGTTTGGCGAGCCCGGGCGAGGGGGCTAGGGGGTGGGGTCTTTCGGCGCCGCCGGAGGCGGGTCCTCGTCGGCGGTGATGACCAGCACCCCGTCGGGCGTCAGGGCCAGGGTGTGCTCGACGTGGACGCTCGGCATCCGGTCCCGGGTCACCACCGTCCAGGCGTCCCCCAGGGTGTCCACGTCCCCCTTCCGCATGTTCACCATCGGCTCGACCGCCAGGGTGATCCCGGGCTCCAGCTTGAAGTCGGCCTTGCGGGTCTCCTTGTCGACGTAGTTGGGGACCTGCGGGTTCTCGTGCATCACCCGCCCGATCCCGTGCCCGACGTAGGCCGTCACCACGCTGAACCCCGACCGCTCGACGTGCCGCTGCATCTCGCTGGCCACCTGGCTCCACCACTTCCGCTTGGGCATCAGGTCGATGGCGATCCGGAGGGTTTCTTCCGCGACCCTGACCAGCCGCCGCTTCTCCGGCGACACCTCCCCGATCGGCAGGGTGACGGCCCGGTCGGCGCACCACCCGTTGAGCTTGCAGGCGGTGTCGATCTTCAGGAGGTCGCCGTCCTTGAGCACCCGCGGCCCGGGGATGCCGTGGACCACCTGCTCGTTGAGGCTCATGCAGGTGACGGCCGGGAACGGGACCTTGCCCGGGTAGCCCTTGAACAGCGGGGTGGCGTTGTGGGCGGCGTAGAACTCCTCGACCGCCCGGTCGATGTCGATGGTGCGGACCCCGGGCTGGGCCATCTGGCGGCAGATGGCGTGGGCCCGGGCGACCAGCTTCCCGGCCTCCCGCATCAGGGCCAGCTCCCGGGCCGACTTCAGCTCGGGCGGCTTCAGGTTCGAGGCGCGGAGCATGGGGGGGTGTTGGGTTAGGAGCCGACCTCGACGTACTCGACCCGGGCGGACGGCTCCGGGGCCACCAGCCCGTCCTCGGCCAGCCCCTCCAGGTGCAGCTCGATCGCCCCGCGGATCAGACGGGCGACCTCGGCCGGGGTGTCGCCGACCGCCACGCACCCGGGCAGGTCCGGGACGTAGGCCCCACAATGCGGGGTTCCCACCTCGATCACGACGGCGTACCGGCGCATCGGGTCTCGCCGCTTCTTTGTAGGGTGGGCGGAGGCGGTCCGCCGAGGCCCACGCGGGGGAGGTGCGACCGCGTGGGCCTCGCCCCGCCTCCGGCGGGCCTCCTCCCACCCTACACCGAGAGGCCGCCGACTCACGAATCCCGGCCGGCGTGCTCGTCGCCCGCCGGCCGGTCCCGCCGGCGGTTCCCGCGGAGGTAGCGGACGACGGCCAGTTCGACCACCGCCCACGTCCCGAGCAGAAGACCGACGAGGGCCAGCGGCTGGATGCCCGGGCCTCAACCGGGGATCAGGCCGACCGCGTAGTACGCCCCGACGAGCACGCCGGCCAGCACGAGCAGCAGGACGACCACCACCCAGCCGATGTCGTGATACCCGAGCCGGGCCGAGCAGTGCGGGCACCGGACCCGGTTCGGCAGCCCGGCGGTGAAGACCGGCCAGACCCCGATGTCGCGGCCGCACGCCGGGCAGTGCTGGCCGTCCCCCATCCGGCCACCCCCGCCGGGCCCTCACGCCGCCGTCTTACCGATGGCCTTGGCGATGTTGGCGTAGATCGCCTCCACCCCGCCGGTCGCCGGGACCTCCCGGAGCAGGCCCCGCCGGCGGTAGTGCTCGATCAGGGCGTCGGTGTTGTTGTGGAACTCGGCCAGCCGCCGGCGGACCGTCTCCTCCCGGTCGTCGTCCCGCAGCATCAGCGGCGACCCGCACCGGTCGCACCGGTCGGCCACCTTCGGCGGCTTGGCGTAGATGTTGTAGCAGACCCCGCACGCCTCGATGTTCGAGCAGCACCGCCGGCCGCTGATCCGCCGGACCACCTCGTCGTCGGCGATCGTCAGGTTGATCACCGCGTCGAGGGACAGGTGCTCCTGGTTCAGCAGGGCGTCGAACGCGATCGCCTGGGCGTAGGTCCGGGGGTACCCGTCCATCACGAACCGCTCCGGCCGGCCCGGGCCGCGGAACAGCTCGGCCACCAGGTCGTTGACCACCGTGTCCGGGACCAACAGCCCCTGCTTGAGCAGCGGCTCGACCTGCCGGCCGAGCGGGGTCCGGTCCTTGATCGCCCGCCGCAGGATGTCCCCGGTCCCGACCTCGACGACCCCCAGCCGGTCGACCAGGAGCTCGCCCTGCGTCCCCTTTCCGCACCCCGGCGGGCCGACCAGCACCAGTCGCATGAACCGCCCGTCCTACGTCCGGGGAACCCGCGCACGGGGGACCATTCACCGACCCTTCACCGGGATTGTACAGCACGGCCGCGGGGCGGGCAGGACCAACCCCAACGCCCCCACGCGGGGAAGGCCGGGCGGCCCGGTTGCCCCGACCTCGCCCTCACCTCCCCCGCAACCCGCAAGGGGGGGCGGGCGCCCGGGCCGGCGGCCGCCGGCCCCCCGGGCAGGGGTCGACCCGTCAGTCGTCGGTCAGCCCGGGGTAGTTCCGCATGACCAGGTGGCTGTTGATCTTCTGGACCAGGTCGAGGGCCACGCTGATGACGAT
>JAIEQN010000050.1 GCA_019747685.1 Gemmataceae bacterium | reverse complement strand
TACGACCCCGAGGCCGGGGCGTTCGCCCCGCTCACGGACATGCCGGTCGTCCGCCCGGCGGTCGCCCCGTCCGCGCCACCGATGCCGGAACCGGCCGCCGCAATGCCGCCCGCCCCGCCGCCGGGACCGAAGTGGTTCGAGGCCTGGAAGACCGACCTGCCGGCCTCCCTCGTCGTGTTCCTGGTGGCCCTGCCGCTCTGTCTCGCAATCGCCCGGGCGAGCGGGCTCCCGCCCGAAGCCGGGCTCGTCACCGGGGTCGTCGGTGGCGTCCTGGTCGGCCTCCTCGCCGGGAGCCCGCTCCAGGTGAGCGGGCCGGCCGCCGGGCTCATAGTCGTCCTCCTCGACGTGGTCCAGGGATACGGCCTCGCGCGGCTCGGGGTGGTCGTGTTCCTCGCCGGGCTGATCCAGCTCGCGGCCGGGTGCCTGGGCCTCGGGCGGTGGTTCCGGGCCGTCTCCCCGGCCGTCATCCTCGGGATGCTGGCCGGGATCGGGGTGATCCTCTTCGCCCAGCAGTTCCACGTCCTGGTGGACCACACCCCGGACCGAGCGGTCTGGCGGAACCTCGTCACCCTCCCGCACGCGGTGTGGGCAGGGGTCGCGGGTGACGAACACGCCGGCCACGCCCACCGGGCGGCCGCGGCCGTCGGCCTCCTCACCCTCCTGACCCTCCTTCTCTGGGGGCCGCTCGCCCGCGGCCGACTGCGGGCCATCCCCGCAGTCCTGGTGGCGGTCGGCCTCGCGACCGCCGTCGTCGCCGGGCTGGGGCTCGACGTCCAGCGGGTCGCCTTCGACCGCTTGGCGGCCGGGGTCACCCGGATCGACCTCGCCGGGTTGCCCCGGATCCTCCTCGACGGGTCGGTGTGGGTGACCGCCGGGACGGTCGCCCTCGTCGCGAGCGCCGAGACCCTCCTCTGCGCGGCGGCGGTGGACCGGATGCATGCGGGCCCGCGGACCCAGTACGACCGGGAACTCGCGGCCCAGGGGGTCGGGAACGCGGTGTGCGGGGTGCTCGGGGCGCTACCCATGACCGGGGTGATCGTGCGGAGTTCGGCGAACGTCCGGGCCGGGGCGCGGACGCGGCTCTCGGCCGTCCTCCACGGGGTCTGGCTCCTGGCGTCCGCCCTGCTCCTGGCGGGCGTCCTCCGGCAGATCCCGACCGCCGCCCTCGCGGCCATCCTCGTCCTGACCGGGGTGCGGCTCGTCGAGGGCCACGCCATCCGGTCCCTGTGGCGGGAGAGCCGGACCGAGGGGCTCATCTTCCTCGCCACGTTCGTCGGGGTGGTCGCGGTGGACCTCCTCACCGGGGTCCTCCTCGGCATCGGGCTCTCGGTCGTCAAGCTCGTCCACACCTTCACCCAGTTCCAGGTCCGCCGGCGGGACGACCCCGCGGGCGGCCGGGTGACCCTGGTCCTGAGCGGGGCGGCCACGTTCGTCCGCTTGCCGTTGCTCGCGGCCGCGCTCGACGGGCTGCCGCCCGGGGTGACCCTGCACGTCGACTTCCGGGGCTTGACCTACATCGACCACGCCTGCCTGACGCTCATCACGGACTGGGGGAAGCAGCACGCGGCGGCCGGCGGGCAACTGGTGCTCGACTGGGACGTGCTGCACGCCCGGTTCACCCGCGACCGGCGTGGCTGACCCCCGGTGCGGCGGCCCGGGGGAAACGGCTCGGGGTCTTGTTAGTACCAGAGCCGCAGGCCGGTGACGAACGACCACTCCTGCGCGCGCTCGCCGTCGCGGCGGGCGAGGTCGGCCGTGCCGGCAAACCGCTTCCCGAAGTTCACCCCGACGTACGGCCCGAACTCCCGGCGGATCTCGTAGCGGAGGCGGAGGCCGGCTTCCACGCTGTTCACCCCCGAGCCCATCCCGAACGCCTCCTGTTCCTGCACCGCCGCGATCCCTTCGAGGCGCGGCTGGAGGATGAGCCGCTGCGTGAGGAACACGTCGTAGGTGCCGGTGAGGCGGCCCGAAAACTCCCCGTCTTGGCTGACGAACAGGGTGGGCTCGAGGTCGAAGTAGTAGGGGGCGAGCCCCTGGACGCCGACCGCCCCGAGGGCCCGCGTCCGGTCGGACCCCTCCCGCCACGCCCGCTCGGCCCGGAGGCCGACCTGGAAGTCGAAGAAGCGGCTCACCATCCGGCCGTAGAGGAGTTGGAAATCCCCGTCCCCCGACGAATCCGTCGCGGCACCTTCCGTCTTCACCCAGAGGCGGTTGTAGTCTCCGCCGGACCACCCGAAGACGTCCCAGCGCGCCTCGCCGTCCCCCTTGCTCCAGGCCGCCTCCAGGAGTTCGGACAGAAGAAAGGTGTTCGTCTCCTCGTCATCGACCGGGCTGGGCCACCCCGGCTCGGGCGAAAGGTTCGACTCGGAAGCGGTTTCGGCACCGCTCGGGGCCGGGGCCGAGACGAGTGCCGCACAGAAGGCCGCAAGAAGTAGCGTCGCCTTCCCGACCGTTCCCCCACCGGCCCTCATGCGACCTCGACCACGCGAAACATGCCCATCTCCATGTGCAGCAGCAGGTGGCAGTGGAACGCCCACCGGCCGGCGGCGTCGGCGGTGATCGCGACCGACCACCGCTCCGCCGGCTTGAGGACGATCGTGTGCTTCCGCGGCAGGTAGCCCCCAGCCCCGTTCTCCAGCTCCATCCACATCCCGTGGAGGTGCATCGGGTGCTCCATCATCGTGTCGTTGACGAGGGTGATCCTTAGAAACCCTAGAGCTGTTTCGGGTCGGTTGTAGCGGTTCCGCGGGTGACCCCGTAAGCTGATAGCGACCCCCGGAGGGTGGCTA
>JAIEQN010000967.1 GCA_019747685.1 Gemmataceae bacterium | reverse complement strand
CGCGAGCGCCCGCGCTCGCCTCCGAAGACTCCGGCTCGCGGCTAACCAGGGCCCCGTCGTCCCGCCGCGCGTCCGGCGGCTTCACTGCCCGCCCCGGCGGCCCCCGTACCGTACCCCGATCCACCGACCCTCTATCGCAGAGGTGACCGAGCCATGACGACCCTGTTCCGCTCCCGCGTCCTCCCGGCCGCCGTCCTGATCGCCCTCGCGGCGGTCGTCGGCTGCACCGGCAACAAGAACGGCGGCGACAAGCCGGCCGACGCCCAGCCGCCCGCCGGCCCGGCCGGCGACCAGGGCGAGGGCGTCGACGTCGGCGCGCTGCTGTACCCGGCGACCGGCCCAATCCCGACCGCGCCCCCGGCGACCGGCAGCCCGGTCGGCGACTCGCTGGTGATCGCCAACTGCACCGTCCAGTACGAGGACCGGCAGCAGATCGCCGCCGAGGTCGAGGCGACCATCGACATGATCGCCATGCAGCCGAAGGTGCTGGCGAAGGGGACGTACCTGGTCGAGACGCGGGAGGACAAGTCGGTCGTGCCGTTCGACCCGGCCCCCCGGTACAAGGGGGTCACGGTCGAGGCCGGGGTGCCGAAGCGGAACGGGACGCCCCTGCCGCAGCAGCCGCAGGACGCCCTGATCTACGAGCGGAAGCCGGACGGGTCGCTCACCCTGGTGCCCGGGGCGATCTTCCCGCGGAACACGTTCGTCGCCGAGAAGCGGAAGGACGGCTCCTTCCTCCCGTGGAACAAGCAGGCCACCTACCCGCCGAAGAAGAACGACGACGGCACCGTGTCGGCCCTCGTGGTCGACGCCGACGGGCTGCCGTACTGGGAGACGAAGGACGGCGAGGGGAAGGTGACGGCCCGGGTGGTGCTCGACCGGTGGCCGGGCAACAGCCTGGTCGGCGAGACCCGGCCGGACGGGTCGTTCGTGCCGGCCAACCTCCCGGCCGGGCTCCCCGACCTCCAGCTGCACCCGCGGGACACCGGCGAGAAGGTGGTCTACCGCAAGGTGTCCGACGGCGAGCTGGTCGAGCGGGGCGACGTGATCTGCTACCTCGACGACCAGATGGTGACGGCCAAGATGGAGGCCGCCACCCGCACCGCCGCGGCCGCCAAGGAGGTCCAGAAGTCGGCCCGCAAGGGGGTCGAGTTCACCGAGAAGAAGCTCACCCTGAGCTTCGACCTCTACAAGAAGGGGACGCTCAGCTACACCGAGCTGCTCCAGGACCAGGTGACCCTGACCCGGTTCGAGGAGAACCTGGCCCAGGCGTCGCAGACGATCGCCAAGGCCGAGTCGGAGTACAAGGAGGCGGCCGTCCTGATGCGCAAGCACATGGTCGCCAGCCGGGTCAACGGGGTCATCCGGAACGTGGTCAAGCGGGCCGGCGAGTTCGTCAAGTCGGGCGAGAAGATCATGGACATCCAGTCGACCGAGAAGGTGCGGCTGGAGGGGAGCCTGGAGGCCGAGTACGCCCACCGGGTGGACAAGGGGACGGTGGTGGTGGTCGAGCCGGCCATCCCCAGCGCCCCGGCCCGGCAGCACCCGTGGCACAAGGCCAAGGTGACCGGGGTGGTCGTGACCCCGCACCCGGACCGGCCGCTGGTCGTGTCCGTGAGCGAGGACCGGTCGGCCCTGGTGTGGGACCCGAACCTGCGGGAGGAGAAGGGCCGGCCGGCCGTCGCCGTGCCGCTGCCCCACCCGGCCCCGGTCCGCAGCGTCGCCTGCGGGCCGCTCACCCCGAACAAGACGGTGAGCGTGGTCACCGGGTCGGACGACGGCAAGCTCCGCGTCTGGGACCTGGGCGCCGGCGACTTCGCCAAGCTCCCGAAGGCCCCGCGGCTGACCCCGGACGACGCCCACTCGTCGGCCGTCACCGCCGTCGCGTACAGCGCCGACGGGCGGTTCATCGCGTCGGCCGCCGGCCGCGAGGTGTTCATCTGGGACGCCGCCGACGGCAAGAAGCGGTACGCCCTGCCGGCCGAGCACCAGGACACCGTCACGTGCGTCGAGTTCACCCCGCAGTGCAACCTCGTCACCGCGTCGAAGGACCGGACGATCAAGCTGTGGAAGCTCGGGACCGACAAGGCCGGGGTGATCCGCACGCTCGACCACCGGGTCGGGGCGGTCGACGTGCTCGGGGTGAGCAGGGACGGCGGGCGGGTGCTGTTCGACCAGGACAAGAACCGGGTCGACGTGGTGAGCCTGGCCGACAAGCAGACGCTCGGGCAGGTGCAGACGCCGGGGTCGACGGCCGGGTTCGCGACGCTGGCCCTGTTCAGCCCCAACCAGGAGATGATCGTGACGGCCGGCGGGGACGGCGACCTGAAGGGGGCGCTGCAGGTGTGGGCGGTGCCGCCGGCCGGCGGCCGCGGGTCGGAGCTGGCCCGGCTCATCACCCCCGGCCGGGTGCCGGTGACGTGCGGCGGGTTCTGCCCGGTGAAGGACCAGCCGTTCCTGGTGGTCGGGACGGCCACCGGCGGGGTGTGCGTGTGGACCCCGCCGGCGTCCAACCAGCCGAAGTACCAGGGCGAGGTCAAGTACATCGACTCGACCGACCCGAAGTACGTGACCGTCCGGGTGGAGCTGGACAACCGGGTGCTCAAGCTCAAGGACCGCAGCGCCGCCACCGTCATCGTCCCGGGGAAGTGACCCCCGGTTGGCCGCGACCCGAAGTCTTCGGCGGTTCGGCCCCCTCGCCCCGGCTCTGCGGGGAGAGGGTTGGGGTGAGGGGTGTGTTAGAGCAAGACCCCTCACCCTGCCCTCTCCCCGCAGAGCCG
>JAIEQN010000102.1 GCA_019747685.1 Gemmataceae bacterium | reverse complement strand
GGTCCGGGCCGACGCTCAGCCCGGGGTCGAGGAGGCCCTTGTAGAGCGGGTTGTCGGCCTCGTGGCCGGCCGCGGCGGCGAGTGTCAGGGAGAGGACGAGGGGGAGCATGTCGATTCCTTCCGAGAACTCCAAGTTATTAAGACCGGGCACGCGGATGACGCGGATTTGAGGACGCGGCGAACACGCGGATCAGAAATCAGGATTGTTTCCATCCGCGGTGATCCGCGCTCCGCTCCGCGTCATCCGCGTGCCCGCCTTTCTGCCCGGCTACGGTAGGGCCCGCAATCGGCGTTCCAGTTCGCCGGCCTCGTCGGCGGTAAACCTGGTCCGGGCGGCCAGCGGCCGGAGGTCGGCGGGCAGCGGCTGCCGCTTGCCCGGCGGGAACCGCTCGACCGCGAAGGCGTCGTCGGACGGGGCCCCGAAGGCATTCACCTTCTTCCGGTCGACCACCAGCTCGGCCTCGTCGATCGTGCTCGGGGCGATCCGGACCACCTCGGCCAGCTCGCCGCAGCCCGCCCCGTCCGCGCCGAGCGACCACATCAGCACGTCGAGCCGGCCGGTCGCGGGGTCGGGCAGGAGGGCGTAGCGGTAGCGGATGAGTTTGTGCCCGTTCTGACACCGGAACCAGACCGGCGTGTCGACCAGCCCGAGCGTCGGCCCGAGGACCGGGACGACCGCCCGCCGCTGGACCTCATACCCCTTGTCGAGGATCAGCCCGCCGAAGAGGCCGAGTTCGGCCCCGAGCTTCCGCCCGGTGTCGGAGGTCAGGACGACATCGCCCCTCCCCTTCACCGCCGCCCCGAGCCCGAGCCCGGCGGCCCGGAGGCGGTAGCGGGTGTGCGGCCCCTGCTGCTCGGGGACCACGTCGGCGGCGAAAACCGTGAACATCCACGCCGCCTTATCGACCGTCAGCGACGGCAGCCCGGCGCGTTGGTCCTCACGGACGCGGGGGAGGCTTTTGATGACGAGGTGCGACCAGCCGGCCGGCGGCCCCGTGCCGACCACCGTGCCGGGGGCGATCGACTCCGCCGGCCGGGCCTCGGTGTCGTACAGGGCCGACCAGTCCGGCGGCGGGACCGACTCGGGCCAGGTCGCCCAGACCGCCAGACCGCCGGCCCCGAGGAGGGCGGCGGCCAGTCCGGCGATGACCCACCCCCGCCGTGTCATGCGGCCCCTCCGTGCCGGAACCCCGCCGCCCGACGGGTGTTCCTATGGTAGCGTCCCGGCCGGCCGGTGCTACCGCAAGTTGAGCAAGGGAGGCTTCGTAGCCGGACTCGCCAGAGTTCGGCCGGGTTCGTGGTGGCCGAACTCTGGCGAGTCCGGCTACAAGGTGGGTGAAACCCTCCCCCGGCTGTGACGTAGAATAGGATGAGAGCTTCTCTCCGGAGGCGAACACACATGACCGCCGCACGCTGCACCCCCGTGGTGCTAGCCGGACTCGTTGCCGCCCTGCTTGGCGTCGGCGGAACGGCCGCCCCGCCCGAGCCGAAACCGGTCCCGCCGATCACCCTGACCGACGCCGCCGGCCAACCGTCGGTCCTGGCGGATGTCGACGCGAAGGCGATCGTCGTCGCCTTCCTGGCGACCGACTGCCCGATGTCGAGCGGCTATCTGCCGGCCCTGAATGACGTGGCCGCCAAGTACGCCGACAAGGGCGTGAAGGTCGTCGGCGTGGTCCCCGACCCGGAGACGACCGCCGACCAACTGGCCGGCTACGCGAAGGAATACAAGTTGGCGTTCCCGGTCCTCCGCGACCCGAAGCACGCCGCCGTGTCGGCCCTCGGGCCGAAGGTGACGCCGGAAGTCGTCGTCCTCGACGACAAGCGGGTGGTCCGCTACCGCGGGCGGATCGACGACGGGTACGTCGGCCGGCTCAAGCCCAAAGCTGTCGTCACCCGGCACGACCTGGTCGCGGCCCTGGATGAAGTCCTGGCCGGTAAGCCGGTCACGGTGGGCGAGACGAAGGCGTTCGGCTGCCCGGTCCCGGCCCCGGAGAAAGTTACCGAGGTCGCCGCCCCGGTCACGTTCTACAAGGACGTGCTGCCGGTCTTCCAGAACCACTGCCAGAGCTGTCACCGGCCGGGGCAGGTCGGGCCGTTCGCGCTGACCACCTACAAGCAGGCGACCCGGTGGGCCGACACCAGCCTGGCGGAAATCCACGCCGGGCGGATGCCGCCGTGGAAGCCGGCCCCGAACCCGCTGTTGGCCGGCGGCCGGACGCTCCCCGCCGCGGCCCGCGAGACGCTGGAAAAGTGGGTCGCCCAGGGAATGCCCGAGGGCGACGCGAAGGACGCCCCGCCGCCCCCGACGTGGCCCGACGGCTGGACCCTCGGCGAGCCCGACCTCGTCCTGGAGGCGACCGAGGACACGGTCGTCGCCCCGAGCGGCAAGGACCTGTTCATGGTCCAGGTGTTCCCGACGAACCTGCCCGAGGACAAGGACATCACGGCCGTCGAGGTCCGGCCCGGCAACCCGCGGGTCGTTCACCACACGCTCCAGATCGTGGACATGACCGGGACGGCCCGCAAGTTCCTGGACAACTACCGCGTCACCGACCCGAAGGCCCCCGACCGCGGCCCCGGCTACCCGGTGGCGATGGGCTGGGGCTTCATGCCCAGCCCGACCGGGCTGCTCGGCGGGTGGGCCCCCGGGATGCTCCCCAAGCACCTGCCCGACGGCGTCGCCCAGAAGCTGCCGAAGGGCGGCGACGTGTGCGTCCAGTTCCACTACCACCGGACCGGCAAGGAGGAGCGGGACCGGACCAAGATCGGCCT
>JAIEQN010000286.1 GCA_019747685.1 Gemmataceae bacterium | reverse complement strand
CGCGTGCGCGCCGGCCCGAGGGAGGATTCGCCCATGACCCCGTGCGACCTGATCCTGGCGGCGGCCCTGATCACCGCCCCGCCCGGGTGCCCGGAACCGACCCCGGCCGCCGACCGCTGGCCGGCCGTCCGGGCCGCCCTGGTCAAGACGGCCCTCGACTGGGAGCTGCTGGACGAGCGGGAGACCCGGTACGTGCTGGCCCGGGCCGAGGACTTCGACGGCGACCTGAACCTGCTCCGCCGCCGGCACGCCGACCTGGCCGACGCCCCCCGGCTGGCCGACGCCGGCCGGTTCCCGGGGGCGGAAACGGTGAACGAGGCGATCCGGTTCAACCGGGCGTACCGCAAGAACCTGGAGGTCCGCCAGCTCTGGGAGGCCGACCGGTCGGACGCGATCCGGGTGGTGGTGGCCGAGACCGACCGGCTGTACAAGGCGTGGGACGCGGTCCGGGACGCCCGGTGCGAGTTCTACTACGCGACCGTCCGGCGGGCGGCCCTGAAGCGGCTCAAGGAGATGGTCGGCGAGGACGCCTTCGCCGCCGGCGAGCTGCCCCCCTACGTCCCCGAGTGGCGGTTCCAGCCGGCCCGGTAATAACGTCCGCCCCGGGTAAACGTTACCCGGTAAGAGTTGCAGCCGCCCGGGCCGAACTTACAAACTCGCCGCCGTCGCCGCCGGGGCCGATCCGACCGCCATTTTTTATCCCCCGGTCCCACCGCGGGTTGTGTCGTGGTGGGTGGCGACGTGCCGACGGCCGGCACACCGGCTGCTTAAGACCCGGCCGTCGAACGGTCCTCCCCCAGGACCCCGACGCGGCGGCCGTGACTCCCCCAGGGTCGGCCGCCGGAACCCGGGGCCGGCCACCCCCGACGCCACCCCCAGCAGCAGGCGTCTCGGCCGGCCCGGGCGATCCCCCAGTCGGTAACTTCCCCCCGCGAGCCGCCCGGACCCCCATCCGGGCGGCTCGGTCTTTTTCATCCGACTGATTCGTGTCATCCGAGCAGTTCCATCGTGCCCGCGGGCTGGGTACGGGCGAGCCGGGAGCGTGAGCGACCGGGGAGGGTTGTCCGGCTCCGGTCGCTCACGCTCCCGGCTCGCCTACCCCCTTTCGTACCGTTCGCCTCCACTCGTATAATCACGCCGACGCCCCGCGCCGCCGAGACGCCGTCCATGAACGCCCCGCTGTTCGTCGTCCCGCAGGTGCCGTCGGTCGTCGACCCGGCCGCCCCGCCCGGGGTGGCCGAGACGAACCACCTGCTGCGGCAGTTGGTCGACGCCCAGCGGGAGACGAACGCCCTGCTCAAGGCCCAGCTCGCGGCGGCGGACCAAACGGCCAAGTGGCGGGCGTTTTTGGCCCGGTGGGCCGAGGAGTTCCCGGGGATCGGCGGGGCCTGCAAGCAGACCCTGCCGGTCCTGGAGCAGACCTTCCTCACCATCGTCCGGGAGCTGACCGACCGGCTCAAGGAGGCCGGGGATGACCTGGCCGACGAGTTCGTCCTGGGCGAGTTCCTGGACCGGTTCGGCATCCGGGTCGGCCAGCTCGGGACGATCATCAACCAGCTCGGCCCGCTGGCCGAGGCGGTCCCCCCGCCGCCGGCGGAGGGGCCGTAACCGCCCGGGCGGGGCGGGGGTCGGTCCCGTCTTCACCCCCTCCCCTTGGGGAGAGGGTCGCCCCGCGAAAGCGGGGCGGGGTGAGGGGACGTGGCCTCGCCTCGTTGCCCACACCCCCCGCCCAGCGGGCGGGTGCCCACAACCGCAACGGGGGAGGGCGGGAGCGAGTAAGGGCGGGGCCACGCCCCGCCCGCCGCATCAGAAGGCACGATGGACGTAGCACCCGCCGACGTGGCACGCATCCGGGAGCTGTACGGCCGGGGGCTGTACCGGCAGGCCTACGCCGTCGCCGAATCGCTCGGCCCGGTCCGGGCGTGGGCCGGGACCCCGGCCCGGCTGATCGGCGGCCGGCTGGCCATCCAGGTCGGGGCGCCGCGGCTCGGCCGGGGTCTCCACCTGGCCGCCTACCGGAGCACCCCGGCCCACCCGGAGGCCGTCTACTACCACGCCCGGTATCGGCTGGAGAAGTTCGGCCCGCTGGCCGCCTGGCGGTTCCTCCGCAAGCACCCGGACTGGTCCGACGCCCCGCCGGAATTGCACGCCGACGTCCTCGCCCTGAACGGGTTCGTGGCCGCCCGGCTGCGGGACTTCGACCGGGCCGACCGGTGGCTGAACCGGGCCGAGGCCCTGGCCCCGAACCGGCCGTGGCCGCAGGTCGAGCGGGCCGGGGCACTGGAGCTGGCCGACCGCACCGCCGACGCCCTGGCCGCCGCCCGCCGGGCCCTCGACCTCCAGCCGTGGTTCCGCCCCGGGGTCCAGTCGGTCGGGCACCTCCTGGCCCGGCTCGGCCGCGACCGGGAGGCCCTCGACTTCCTCTCCGAGGCGGTCGAGCACCTGGAGAGCGGGCTGGTCGTGGCCCAGTTGGCGGCCCTGCAACACGACCTCGGGCACCACGCCGACGCCGCCCGCAGCCTCGACCGGTACGCCGAGTTGTGCCCCTTGATGGAGCCGGAGTTGGCCAAGTGGCTGGCCGCCCGCCGGGCCGACGCGGCCTACCTGCTGGGCGACTGGTCGGCCGCCGCCGGCCACGCCCGGGCCGCCGGGGAGGAGCTGTACACGGCGTTCGCGGAGAGGTTGGCGAGCCGGGAGCGTGAGCGACCGGAGTATTGTACAGCACCGGTCGCTCACCCACCCCGCTCGCCCGCACGTACCCGCCTCCCCGTCG
>JAIEQN010000780.1 GCA_019747685.1 Gemmataceae bacterium | reverse complement strand
CCGCCCCCGACGCCCCGCCCCCGGCGGGCGGCTGACGGCGGCCCTCGGGGTCGTATCCTATCCCCCGGTTTTGGGGCGGTGTCTCGGACCGCAAACCGCCCCCGGCCGCCGGGCCGGCCGGTGCCCGTCGCACCCGCCGCCGTCGGCCCGCCCCCCACCTCCATGAACCAGCCCCCCGGGTCCGCCGAGGGCCCGCACGCCGCCCACCCCCCGCACCAGGCGCTCTGGCTGTGGGTGATGTGCCTGACCGGCGTCGACTACTTCTCCACCCTCGGCTACCAGCCGTCGATCGCCGTCCAGAACGCCGGCCTCTTGGCCCCCCTGGCCACCGTCGTCCTCGTCCTGCTCACCCTGTTCGGGGCCCTGCCGGTCTACGCCTACGTCGCCGGCCGGTCGTTCGAGGGGCAGGGGTCGATCGGGATGCTGGCCCGGCTCGTCTCCGGGTGGCCGGGCAAGGTCATGGTCCTGGTCCTGCTCGGGTTCGCGGCCACCGGGTTCGTCATCACCATGACCATGTCGGCGGCCGACGCCGCCGTCCACCTGATCGAGAACCCGAACTGGCCGTGGCGGGGGGCCGGGTGGTCCCCGACCGCCCAGCAGGTCGGGGTGACGGTGCTCCTGCTCACCCTGCTCGGGGCCATGTTCCTGCGGGGGTTCCGGGAGGTGATCGGGGTGGCGGCGGTGATCGCCGGGGTCTACCTGGCCCTCAACCTGGTCGTCGTCGGGGCCGGGCTGAAGTACCTGGCCGACCACCCGGGCAAGTGGTCCGCCTGGGTGGCCCGGCTCGAGGCCGGGCAGTGGTACCTGCCCCACAACCCGCTCGGGGCGGTGGCCGGGTGGGGCGGGATGGTGGCCGTCAGCCTGATCCTGTTCCCGAAGCTGGCCCTCGGGCTGTCCGGGTTCGAGACCGGGGTGGCGGTGGCCGCCCACGTCCGCGGCCGGCCGGACGACGACCCGCGGCACCCGGCCGGGCGGATCGCCAACACCCGCAAGCTGCTGACGGCCGCGGCCGTCATCATGTCGTTCTACCTGCTGACCTCGTCGGTGGTGGTGTCCACCCTGATCGAGCCGGCCGAGATCACCCCGGTCCCGGCCGAGGGCGGCTACCCGCGGGACGCGGCCGACCGGGAGCTGAAGCACGTCGAGGACTGGCCGAAGCTGCCGGCCGCCGGCCGGGCCCTGGCGTACCTGGCCCACGGCGAGGGGGAGGGGCCGATCGCCCCGTTCTGCGGGCCGACGTTCGGGACGATCTACGACGTCAGCACCATCGTCATCCTCTGGTTCGCCGGGGCCAGCGCGATGGTCGGGCTGTTGAACTTGGTCCCGCAGTACCTGCCGCGGTACGGGATGGCCCCGGAGTGGGCCCGGGCGACCCGCCCGCTGGTACTGCTGTTCACCGCCATCGCGTTCGTCGTCACCCTGGCCTTCCGGGCCAACGTCGAGGCCCAGGGCGGGGCCTACGCCACCGGGGTGCTGGTGCTCATCACCAGCGCCTGCGTGGCGGCGGTGATCGACACCTGGGAGCACCGGGCCGGGCCGTGGTACCGGCGGCTGTCCTGGCCGCTCGCCGCCATCACCCTGGTGTTCGTCTACACCACGGTGGCGAACGAGGTGGAGAAGGGCTTCCAGGGCCTGCTGATCGCGTCCTGCTTCATCGCCGCCATCCTGCTCACCTCGCTGTGGTCCCGGGTCGCCCGCAGCCGGGAGCTGCGGTTCGCCGGGTTCCGGCTGGCCGACCCGGAGTCCCGGTTCCTGTGGGACACCATCCGCCACCTGGAGGTGACGGTGCTGATCCCGCACCGGCCGGGGCGGCGGACGCTGGCCGACAAGGAGACGCAAATCCGCCGCGAGCACCGGCTCCCGGACGACCTGATGGTGGTGTTCGTCGAGGTCGAGCTGGCCGACGCCAGCGAGTTCGCCAACCAGCCGGTGCTGAAGGTCGAGCAGGAGGAGGGGCGGTACATCATGCGGATCACCGGGGCGTCGTCGATCGCCCACACCCTGGCGGCGGTCGGGCTGGAGATGGCCAAGGTCGGGCGGCCGCCGGAAATTCACTTCGGCTGGACGGACGAGACGTTGCTGTCGGGGACGCTGGGGTTCCTCCTGTTCGGCGAGGGGAACGTGCCGCTGTTGGTGCGGGAGCTGATCCGCGAGGCCGAGCCGGACGAGTCGAAGCGGCCGTTCATCCTCATCTCCGGGACGGCGTAGCGACGCCGGCTCGGACCCGGGGTTCCACCCCGGGCTACGTTGTGCCAGCCCGTCGGGCTGGAAAACCACCGGCCCCACAGGCTGAAGGCCTGCCACATCGTAGCCCGGGGTGGAACCCCGGGTCGGGGCGGAAATCCTGAGCAGACCCACCGCCGGCGTGGGACAAGTTGGTGACCGGCGGCCGGGCGGGGTCCGATGGGCGACGGCTCCCACCTCCTGAAGCACGTCCGACGGCTCGCGGCCGGGGCCGAGTGCCCCGACGCGGGCCTGGTGCGCCGCTTCGCCGCCACCGCCGACCCCGAGGCGTTCGCCGAGATTGTCCGCCGGCACGGGCCGGCCGTCCTCGGCGTCTGCCGGCGGGTCCTCGGCAACGACGCCGACGCGGACGACGCCTTCCAGGCGGCGTTCCTGGTGCTGGCCCGGAAGGCCGGGTCGGTCCGGTCGCGGCGGGCGGTCGGCGGCTGGCTGTACGGAGTGGCCCGGCACGTCGCGGTGCGGCTGCGGGACAAGAACGCCCGGCGACACCGGCACGAGCGGGCCGCCGCGGCCCGCTCG
>JAIEQN010000386.1 GCA_019747685.1 Gemmataceae bacterium | reverse complement strand
ACATCCCGCCCCCGCCGCCGAAGAAGTTGTTGTACATCCACATCCCGGCCATCGACCCGAACAGCCCGCCCATCAGGCTCGACATGAACCCGCCGCCCCCGCCGCCGTAGCCGGGGCCGTACCCGCCGCCGTACCCGCCGCCCCCGCCGGTCAGTGCCCGGATCAGCCCGATCACCAGCCACGCCCCGAGCAGGACGCTCAGCCCCAGACAGATCCAGCCGCCGATGCCCATGCCGCCCCCCCGGTGGTTGTTGTCGGCGGAAACCCGGTGGTTGCCGCCGGCGACGGTCGTGCCCTTCACGTCGTTGGTCACGTACTCGGCCGCCCGGACCAGGGCGGCATCCCGGATGGCCGCCTGCTCGGCCGGCGGCTTGCGGGCCGATTCCCGCATGGCCTTGTCGAAGATGGCCCGGAGCTGCTCGGCGTTCCCCTTGTCGAACCCCCGGTTCTTGCTCTCCTCGTCGACCAGCACCTCGGTCCACCCGGGGTTCATGCAGACCAGGACGTAAATGCCCTTGGCCCTGTCCCCCTTGTACAGGCTACGGGCCCAGGACTCGAAGAACGCGGCCTTCTTGGCCGGGTCGTAGCTCCCCCGCCGGTCGGCCGGGATTTCCGGGTAGGTGTCCACGGTCAGGGTCAGCCCGTGGTCGAACTTCGTCCCGGACAGAACGGCCTTGGCCTTGCCCTCCGCGTCCGGGGAGAACAGCTTGGCGTCGTCGTAGACGTGGAGGGCGCCCGGCTGCTGGACCTTGTCCGCCCGGGCCGGGGCCGCGGTCAGGCCGACCGCCACCCCGGCGGCCGCCAACAGCATCAGCAACTGCTTCATGGGGAACGGTCTCCTGGCGGTTCGCGGGGGGCGGTGCGTCGCTCCCCCGATCCGTTAGACGCATTGTAGGCGCGGCCGATGCCGGTCCGCCGCAAATCCGTTGCCGGCAACGCCCACCGGCCCCGGCCCGGGCCGGAACCTCCCGCCCCGCCCGCCGGCCGGTATCATGGACACAGCCGCGAGCCGGCGGCCGGTCGGTGTCCGGTTGTCCATGCCCGCTGGATACTTCGCCGCGGGCGGATCGAGATTGGATGGTGGCACAGGCCTGCCGGCCTGTGCTTCCCCGACACAGGCCGGCAGGCCTGTGCCACCGAGGAAAGGGTTCCCGTGCCGCCCCGCCTCCGAGCCACCACGGTACTCGCCGTCCGCACCCCGACCGGGGCCGCCATCGGGGCCGACGGCCAGGTGACGCTCGGCAACGTCGTCATGAAGAACGACGCCAGGAAGGTCCGCAAGCTGTACGACGGGAAGGTGGCCGCCGGGTTCGCCGGGGCGGCCGCCGACGCCTTCTCCCTGCTCGAACGGTTCGAGGCCAAGCTGCGGGACCACCAGGGTTCCGTCCCCCGGGCGGCCACCGAGCTGGCGAAGGAGTGGCGGACGGATCGCGTCCTCCGCCGGCTCGAAGCCATGCTCGTCGTCCTCGACCGGGAGAACCTGCTCCTGTTGAGCGGGACCGGGGACGTGATCCAGCCGACGGACAACGTCCTGGCGATCGGCAGCGGCGGGCCCTATGCGCTGGCGGCGGCCCGGGCCTTGATGGCCCACACGGCGATGGCCCCGGCCGAGGTCGTCCGCCACGGGCTGGAGATCGCCGGCGACATCTGCATCTACACCAACCGCAGCATCGAGGTCGTCGAGCTGGGGTGAGACCCAGCGACCCGGGCCTGTCGGCCTGGGCTACGTTGTGTCGGGCTTTCAGCCCTCCGGGCAACCCCGGTCTTCCGGCCTGAAGGGCCGGGTCAGCATAGCCCGGGCCGACAGGCCCGGGTCGCGTGAGCCAATGCCCGACCTGCCGGCCGACCAACGGGCGTTGCTGGCGGCCGTGGTCGCCACTCCGGACGACGACACGCCCCGGCTGGTTTACGCCGACTGGCTGGACGACCACGGCGACCCGGTGCAAGCCGGTTACATCCGCGAATCGGTTCGGCTGGCCCGGCTCCCGGCCAACGACCCGGGACGGCCGGGGCTAGAGAAGCGGCTAACGGCCGTACTGGAGGACAACGCCGACGAGTGGGCGGTTGCCCTCGGGCGAGCGCCGGCCGCAACCGGCATGTGCTACCGGCGGGGGTTCGTCCACACGATCCGGTATCACCGGCTCGACGATTACCTGCGGGACGGCCCGGCATGGTTCCGGACCGCCCCGGTCCAGGGTCTGAGCGTCGATTTCGGGGAGGTGCCGCCGGATGATCCCGGCATCGACTGGTGGGCAGCCAATCGCAACCGGCTCCGGTGGTTCGCCGAGTCGACCGATTTCGCCCGGCTGCGGTCACTCGCCATCCACGGGCTGAACGCCGCGGAGGAGTCGTGGATCGAGTTGCTCAAGAACCCGGCACTCGCCGGGCTGCGGGAGTTGGACGTGTCCGGCTGTGGGTGGACCGACGAGGAGTTGGAGTGGGTGGATAACTACACCCACTTCCACGGGCTGCAGGTCCTCGACCTCGGGGATGTGCCTCCCGACCGGATTCCGGACGGCATCGCCGCCTTCCCGAGTGGGTGGCATTTCCTCGGGCTGCGAGCGGTCTACTTCGGCGAACCGCTGCCACCGACCGACGACGGGTTGGCACCGGTCCTCGACCCGGAGTGGGCAGACCGGATGACGGCTCACTTCGGCGACCGGTGGGGCAACCGCCGGCCGCCCCCGCCGGTGTGGTGCTGAGGGGCCGGTTGTCGTCGTAGGGTGGGCCGGACCGGTCCGTCCGCGGACCGGGAGGCCCA
>JAIEQN010000628.1 GCA_019747685.1 Gemmataceae bacterium | reverse complement strand
CGGCCGGGGCGGGGGAGGCAGCCGGCGCGGGCGGGCCGGCCTGGGCCGTCTCGGCCGCCGGCTTGGGGTCCCGCAGCCCGAACCAGTACGCGGCGAACGCCCCGCCGCCCAGGAGCAGCACGCCCAACCCGACCAGCAGCCCGACCGGCGGGCCGGCGGACCGGGTCGGCTTCCGCTTGGCCTTCCTCGCCGGACGGTCTCGTTCGGGTTCTCGGTCCCGCTCACGCTCCCGCCGCGGTTTCGGGCGGACAGGTTCGTCGTCCACCTCGATGTCGGGCGGCTCGACCACCTCGAACGCCGGGGCGGCCGTGGGAACGGGGATGCGGGCCTGGCACTTCGGGCACCGGACGACCTTCCCGGCGGCCGCGTCCGGGGCCCTCATCCGGGCCGAGCAATCGGGGCAGGTGAGCAGGATCGGCATGTACACTCCGTATCGGCCGGGCGATTGCGGCCCGGGCGATCAGACCCGCGACCAGTCCTTCCGCTGGCGGCTGGACGGGATGTTGAGCATCTTCCGGTACTTCGTCACCGTCCGCCGGGCGACCGGGTACCCGGCCTCGTTCAGCCGGGCCACCAGCTCCTCGTCCGACAGCGGGTTGGCCTTGTCCTCGTCCCCGATCAGCTCCATCAGCTTCTGCTTCATCACCTCGTAGGCCACGTCCTCGTGGGTCTGGTCGTTCTTCTTCCCGCCGCCGAAGAACCGCTTGAGCGGGAACACCCCCCGCGGCGTCTGAATCCACTTGTCGTCCACCGCCCGGCTGACGGTGGTGACGTGGACCTTCACCTGGTCGGCGATCTGCTGCATCTTCAGCGGCTGGATGTGCTCCGGCCCGCTGTCCAGGAACGCCCGCTGGTGGTTGATGATGGCCTTCGTCACCTTCAGTAGGGTGTTCCGCCGCTGCTCGACCGCGCTGACCAGCCACTGGGCCGACTGCAACGACTTCCGCAGCCGCTCCCGGGCGGCCTCGTCCAGCCCCTTCGACTTGTACAGCTCCAGGTACCGCTTGCTGATCCGGACCGTCGGCACCCAGTCGTCGATCAGCCGGGCCTCGTAGTCCCCGCTGTCGGTCCGCTCGACCACGATGTCCGGGACGACGTAGTGGGTCTCGGTGTCGGCGTACTTCAGCCCCGGCTTCGGGTCGAGCCGGTGCAACTGCTCGATCGCCTCCCGGATGGTGGCCAGGTCGAACTTGGTAGACTTCTGGATAACCGGGATGCGGTTGTACCCCACGTCCTCCAGGTGGTCGCGGATGAGGACCCGCAGGGCCTCCCGGTGCGGGGTGTCCGGGGTGATCTGCAGCAGCAGGCACTCCTTCAGGTCGCGGGCACCGACCCCCGGTGGGTCGAGCTTCTGGACGACGTGGACCAGGGCGTCCTCGACCTGCTCGGGGCTGACCGGCTCGTCGTACGTCTGGGCGATCTCGGCCAGGCTCACCGGCCGGAACGTCTCCCGCCCGGGGTCGTCGTCCTTGTCCCGCTCCCGCACCTTCTCCTTCACCCGCACCCGGGCACCCAGGTAGCCGGTCCGGTCGATGAAGCTACAGACGTGCTTGGCCAGCCGCCGCTGGTCGTCGGTCAGCTCCATCTCGCCGAGCTGTTCCGCCAGGTAGTCCTGGAGCGACTGCGGCCGGTCCGGCATGTTGGCCATCGCGTCCAGCTTCCGGTCGCCCTCTTCCTCCAGGGCCGCCCGGCTGACCCGGTGCTCCTCGTTGAAGTGGTCGTCCCAGTCGCGGTTGAGGGCCTCCAGCCGGCTGAACTCCAGGTCGCCCGTCTCGTCGTGCTTCAGGGGCGCGTCCGGGTTGAACTCGGCCTCCGGCGGCGTGTCCTGGTCGCCCAGGTGTTCCTTCTGTTCGAGGAACGGGTTCTCCTGCAGCTCCTTCTCGATCTTCGCCTGGAGGTCGACGATCGGGAGCTGGAGGATTTCCATCGACTGGATCATGCGCGGCGCCAGGATCATCTTCTGATCCAGGCGCGTGTGCAGGTCCATCCGCATCCCGATGCCGCTCATGGCAGTCCCGTCTCCGTGCCGGCGGGGGAGGGCGGTCCCGCCGGGTACACCCCGTCCGTGGGAGGGGTTAGAACGTCCGCCGGCCGTCCAGGGCGTCGGCCAGCATCTGCGCGTTCGCCAGCTCCAGCGACGCGCCCGAGGGCAGCCCGCGGGCCAACCGTGTGACGGCCACCCCGGTCCCGGCCAGCAGGTTCGAGGCGAACAAGGCCGTCCCGTCCCCTTCGAGGGTCGGGCTGGTCGCCAGGATCACCTCCCGCACCCCGCCCGTCCGCACGCGATGCACCAACGGCCCGAAGGTCAGGGCGTCCGGGCCGGTCCCGTCGAGCGGGGCGAGCCGCCCGCCGAGGACGTGGTACACCCCCCGGAACGACCCGACCCGCTCGAACGCGGTCACGTCCCGGGGCGTCTCGACCACGCACACCACCCCGGCGTCCCGCCGGGGGTCGGCGCAGACCGGGCAGAGGTCCCGGTCGGCCAGGTTGTAGCACGCCCGGCAGGCCCGGATGGCGGCGGCCGCCGTCCGGAGGGCGTCGGCCAACCCGACCGCATTCCGTCGGTCGCCGGCGAGCAGGAAGTGGGCGATCCGCTCGGCGCTCTTCGGCCCGATCCCGGGGAGCTTGACCAGCTCGGACAAGAGGCCGCCCATCACCCCGCCGCCCGGCTCGGCCACCGCCCTACCTCCTGCGACCCGGGTGTAGGGTGGGTCCGGGCGGCAGCCCGAGGTTGGCGGCCATCTTGGCCGACTCCTGGG
>JAIEQN010000937.1 GCA_019747685.1 Gemmataceae bacterium | reverse complement strand
GGAACAGCCGGCACCCGGCCCGCACAGGCCGGGAGGCCTGTGCCACCAAGGCTGCGGTGGCACAGGCCTCCCGGCCTGTGCGGGCCGATCACCCCAGCCAGCTCGGCGACTCCCCGGCCGGCGGCAGGGCCACCACCGTCAGGCTGCTGATCTGCGGGTGGTCCCGGACCTCGGCCAGGGCGGCCTCCGGCGGCGGCCCGTCCAGGTTCAGGATGCCGACGGCCTCCCCGCCCGGGGCCTGCCGCCCGACCGTCATCTGGGCGATGTTCACCCCGTGCCGGCCGAAGATCGTCCCGACGAACCCGATCAGCCCGGGCAGGTCCCGGTGGGTGAACACCAGCAGCGTCCCGTCCAGGTAGCTCTCCATCCGGAACGGCCCGAGCTGCACGAGGCGGATGTACTGGTCCCCGAACAGGGTCCCGGCGGCGACCGTCGTGCCCTTCTCGGCCTCCACCTCGGCGTGCAAGAGGGTGGCGAAGTCGCCCTTCTTCGGGTTGGCCGACTCGGCGATCTCGATCCCCCGGTCCCGGGCCAGCACCTCGGCGTTGACCAGGTTCACCCCGCCCCGGGCCAGCCGGTACTCCAACAGGCCGGCGGTGAACGCGGCGGTCAACAGCCGCGTCTTCTTCCCGGCCAGGTCGCCCTTGTACGTCAGCGACGCCTTCCGCACCGCCCCCTGGGCCAACTGGGCGTGCAGCAGCCCGAGCCGCCGGGCCAGGTCTACATACGGCCGGACCTCGGCCAGCTCCCGCGGGTCGACCGACGCCATGTTCACCGCGTTGGCCACCCGTCCCTTGAGCAGGAAGTCGGCGACGAGCTGCGCCGCCTCGACGGCCACGTTCTCCTGGGCCTCGACCGTGCTCGCCCCGAGGTGCGGGGTGAGGACCACGTTCGGGGCCGTCAGCAGCGGGTTGTCCGGGGCGATCGGCTCGGCCGAGAACACGTCCACCCCGGCCCCGCCGACGGTCCCGGCGGTCAGGGCGTCGGCCAGGGCCCGCTCGTCCACGATCCCGCCCCGGGCCACGTTCAGGACGCACGCCGTCTTCCGCATCAGCCCGAGTTCGCGGGCCCCGATCAGGCTCTTGGTGTCGGCCGACAGCGGGACGTGGATGGTCAGGAAGTCGACCCGGGGCAGCAACTCGTCCAGCGACGCGGCCATCTCGATCCCGAGTTCGGCCGCCTTGGCCGGGGTGACGAACGGGTCGAGGGCGACGACCGCCAGGTCCAGCCCCAGCGCCCGGCGGGCGACCTCCCGGCCGATCCGCCCGAGGCCGACGACCCCGAGCGTCTTGCCGGCGAGCTGGGTGCCGACGAACTTGTTCCGGTCCCACCCGCCGGCCTTGACGGTGGCGTCGGCGGCCGGGACCTTCCGGGCCAGGGCGAAGAGCAGGGCGACGGTGTGCTCGGCGGCCGAGACGGTGTTCCCGCCGGGGGTGTTCATGACCACCACCCCCTGGCGGGTGGCGGCGGCCACGTCGATGTTGTCGACGCCCACCCCGGCCCGGGCGATGGCCCGGAGCTTGCCCGGGTCGTCCAGGGCCTCGGCCGTGACCTTCGGCTGGGACCGGACGATGGCGGCGTCGAACTCCCGCAGCGCGGCGGCCAGCTCCGGCCCTTTCAGCCCGAGCCGGGTCTCGACCTCGACCCCGGCGGCGGTCAACAGGTCAACCCCGGCCTGTTCGAGCTTGTCGGCGATCAGCACACGCGGCATGGCAACCCGGGTCCTGTGCGGTGGGGAACCCGGGTAGTGTACGACACCACCGGACAAGGAGGTGGAACCCCGCCGGCCGCCGGCTGATCAAGGGGCGGGCTGGTGCTGCTCAGACCATTCGCCGACCCTGCCCGTCTCGATCGACGACGATGATGTCGACGATCGCCCAGATGCCCGGGATGAAGACCGTCATGCACCCGATGAACACCAGTATCAGCGGCCAGGAGATGAGGTTGATGAGCAACTGGGCGATCGCGATGTTGTTGCGACCGGCGTAAAAGTTGTGGACGCCCAGCCCGCCCAAAAAGAGGGCCAAGAGGATGTAGGTCAGTCGGGACTTCGGTGGATCGTAGTCGTCGTAGTAGCGGCGAGCGGGGCGGTCGTCGTAGTCGTCATCCTCTGGGGGTCGCCGGCGCCGCCGACGGGTGTGGTCTTCGTCGTCACGCTCTGACCGACTCGCCGGCCGGTCCGAGCCCCTGTCCGACCTCGATCCGGCGGGCTGCGACCGGCTGGCGCGGGCCTCGAACACCTCGCCGCAACTCGGGCACTCGACATCCTGGTTGACGTTCTCGTCATCGACATCCAGCTTGTCGTGACACGACGGACAGCGAGTACGCATGGTGGGCGAGGGGGTGATAGGTTGGGGTCCATCCACCGTAAAGGACTCGTGATTCGTACGCAAGCAGAAATCCGATCGCCATCCTAAGAAGCCATTACCGGGGGCGGCGTACAGGATTCCCTGGGCTTTGCCGGGTGGTCACCGGCCGAAGAGCAGCCCGTTCGCCCCGAACCCGGCGGCCACGGCCACCGCCGTGACCATCAGCCCGATGACGCCCAGGGTCAGCCCGGCGGTGGCGATCCCGTGCCCGCCGGTCCCGAGCAGGGCGGCCCCGCCGGTCGCCATCGCCCCGACGGCCAGCGGGATCGACAGGCACGGGCACAGGCAGGCCGTCAGCACCGCCCCGATCCCCAGTACCAATGAGGCGATCGCCGCCCCGGACGCCGGCGGCTCCGGCTCGGCCGGCGGGGGCGGGCCGTCGTACCGGCG
>JAIEQN010000666.1 GCA_019747685.1 Gemmataceae bacterium | reverse complement strand
TCGGACAGGTCCGTCGGATACCGCTTCCTGCTCATGCCCGACAGGCTACGCCGCCAGGCTTATTAGACAAGCTCTCACCGACGCCCTGGCGGCCAAGCTGTGGGAGGTCATCCACGCCCTGGCGGCCCGGAACGTCTTCCTCCACAGCACCGACCACCTCAGCGACCGCGAGCTGTACGACCACCTCGTCGAGGAGTCGCTCCACGAGGTCACCAAGGACATCCCCGCCCGGCCGGGGTGGACCCAGCACATCGACATGATCGGCAGCGGCAGCGAGGAGGACATCGAGCTGTACCTGCGGTACTACGCCGACGACGACCGCCGCCGGCGGTGGGCGGCCGACTGGCCGAAGCACCCGATGCCGCCGAAGGAGCCGCGACCCTGCGACCGCGACCGGCTTCTGCCGCGGCCGAAGGACGAGTGGCCGGAGTCAGACCTCGGCGAACCGGGCGGTGAAGTGCCGTAACACCGGCGGGGCGTCGGTGATCCGCAGGCCGCGGATGGCCCGTCGGTTCGCATACACTTCACCGACCGCCTCGATGACGTAGTCGATGTGGCTCTGGGTGTAGACCCGCCGGGGGACCGCTAGCCGGACCAGTTGCATCGGCGGGTGGACCGCCTTCCCGGTGGCCGGGTCGGTCGTCCCGAACATGACGCTGCCGATCTCCACGGCCCGGATGCCGGCGTGCCGGTACAGGGCGCAGAGCAGCGCCTGGCCGGGGAAGTCGTCCGGCGTCAGGTGGTCGCAGAAGTGGGCCGCGTCGACGTAGATGGCGTGCCCGCCGGGCGGCTCGACGATCGCCACCCCGGCCCGCAGCAGCCCCTCGCCGAGGTATTCGACGCTCCGGACGCGGTACTGCAAGTAGTCCTCGTGCAGGACCTCCCGGAACCCCTGGGCCATCGCCTCCAGGTCTCGGCCCGCGAGCCCGCCGTAGGTGACGAAGCCTTCCGTCAGGATGAGCAGGTTGTTCGCCCGGCGGGCCAGCTCGCCGTCGCGGAACAGCAGCACCCCGCCGATGTTCACGAGGCCGTCCTTCTTGGCCGAGATGGTCGCCCCGTCGGCCAGGTCGAACATGTCCTTCACGATGTCCTTCACCGGCCGGCCGCCCTGCCCCTCCTCCCGCAGCTTGATGAGGTAGGCGTTCTCGGCGAACCGGCAGGCGTCCAGGAACAGCGGCAGCCCGTGCCGGTCGCACACCGCCCGGACAGCCCGCAGGTTCTCCAGGCTGACCGGCTGGCCGCCGCCGCTGTTGTTCGTTACCGTCACCATCACCAGCGGCACCCGCTCCGGCCCGACCTCCCGGACGAGGGCGTCGAGCTTCGCGGGGTCGAGGTTCCCCTTGAACGGGTGCCGCAGCCGGGGCTGCCGGCCCTCGTCGATGACCAGATCGACCGCCGCCGCCCCCGAGTGTTCGACGTTCGCCCGGGTGGTGTCGAAGTGGTTGTTGTTCGGGACGACCTTCCCCGGGCCGCCGACCAGCTCGAACAGGATGCGCTCGCTGGCCCGGCCCTGGTGGGTCGGCAGGACGTGCGGCATCCCGGTCACGTCCTTCATCACCTGCTCGAACCGGAACCAGCTCGCGGCCCCGGCGTAGCTCTCGTCCCCGCGGACCATCCCGGCCCACTGCTCGGCCGACATGGCCGACGTCCCGCTGTCGGTCAGCAGGTCGATGAGCACGTCCTCGGCCGGGATCAGGAACGGGTTGAAGTGGCCCGCCCGGAGGATCGCCTCCCGCTCCTCCCGGGTGGTCATCCGCAGCGGCTCGACCATCTTGATCCGGAACGGCTCGATGATCGTCCGCATCGGTCGACCCCCGCGTGGTAAACTCGGCTACCCGGATCATACCCCCACGGATGCCCACATGCTCCGCCCGACGACCCCGGAGGACACCGACGCCCTGGTCGAACTGACCGCCGGCACCGGGTTCTTCAAGCCGCTGGAGGTGGAAACCCTCCGGGAGGTGCTGGACGACTACCACGGCGGGGACGCCGACCTCGGCCACCGGGCCTTCCTCTGGGAGGAGGCCGGGCGGGCCCTCGGGTACGTCTACCACGCCCCGGCCGCGATGACCGATCGCTCGTGGTACTTGTACTGGATCGCCGTCGCCGCCGACCAACAGGGTCGCGGGCTCGGCGGCCGGCTCCTGGCGTTCGTGGAGCAGGACATCCGAGATAACGGCGGCCGGCTGCTGCTGATCGAGACCTCGTCCACCCCGCACTACGAGCCGACCCGCCGCTTCTACCTCAAGCACGGCTACGCCCTCGCGGCCACCGTCCCAGACTATTACGCCGACGGCGACGGGATGGTGGTCTTTTCCAAACGACTCTTGCCGCCGGCCGGGTGACACCTGCCCGGCGTGTCAAGGGCTTGTCACCTGGCGTATCATGGGGCGGCGGGGCGGTAGAACCGGACCAACCGGTTCCCCCGGCCCGCCGGCCACGGATGGCACCTCCCCGGCGACGCATCGCACCCAAGTTCCACCTCTTGCCGGCACGATTACTCGGATTGACAGCCCGGACGCCGACGGGGCCGGAGGTCGGCCCCGCGACCGGACCAACGACCCGAACCCCCGCCGCCGCCCCCGGCCCTTGCCAACCCCCCAACCTCGCGGGTTTTGCAAAGTCCGGCGGTCGGACTGGTCGAAACAGGTAGCGTCGGGGCCACACCCCGCGTCCCCCGGGCCGCCCGCCCGGCCCCCCGAACCCGCCGGGCCTGCCCCGGCCCCCGGCTCGGCGGGACGCAGGACCT
>JAIEQN010000411.1 GCA_019747685.1 Gemmataceae bacterium | reverse complement strand
CCGACGCCCTGACCCCGGACGAGCGGGACCGGGCCGGGCGGTACAAGGCCGGGTCGCCCCGGGACCAGTTCGTCGCCGGCCGGGGGGCCGCCCGGCGGGTCCTCGGCGGGTGCCTCGGGCTGCCCCCGCACGCCGTCCCGATCGTTTACGCGGCCAACAACAAGCCGGTCCTGGCCGACCCGGTCGTCCACTTCAACGTCACCCACACCCCCGGGCTGGGGGTGGTGGCGGTGGCCCGCCGGCGGGTCGGGGTGGACGCCGAGCGGGTCCGGCCGGTGCCGGACCCCGTCGGGCTGGTCGGGCGGTTCTTCTCGGCCCCGGAGCGGGAGGCGTTCGGCCGGCTGCCGGCCGAGGCCCGGGCGGCGGCGTTCCTCCGCGGGTGGGTGTGCAAGGAGGCGGTCATCAAGGCGGCCGGGGCGAGCGTGCAGTACCTGGACGCCTTCGACGTGGAACTGGACCCGGCCCGGCCGCCGGCGGTGCTGGCCGTCCGGCACCCGGCCCTGGCGGCCGACGGGTGGGCGGTCGGGACGTGGGAGCCGGCCCCGGGGTTCGCGGCAGCGGTGGCTTTGGAGGGTGTAGGGGAGCTGCTGGTAGGATCAGAATAGAAAGACCCCTCCCCTACGAAGGGAGGGGGTTAGGGGGAGGGGTCTGCCCGCCCCGTTAGTTCCCTTCCTTCGGGGCCTCGGTCGCCCCGACCCCGCCGAGGTAGCGGGTGGCGGCCTGGTTGATCCGCTCGTCGGTCACGTTCGGGGCGACCCGGTAGCCCATCCGGCCGAAGAAGTCCTGGTACTTGACCACCGGGATGGCCTTGTTCTTGGCGTCCTCCCGGGCGGCGGCGATAGCCCCGGTGATCTTCACCTTGGCGTCCCGGTTCGGGTCGCTCACCCCGCTGGTCGGGAGCTGGCCCTCGACCAGGAACCGGGTCCGGTTGCCGAGCTGGCCCCGCCACTTCAGGGTCCGCAGGTCGAGCACCGCGTCGACCGGGATGCCCATCCGCTGGAGGTCCCGGACGACCGCCTCGACATCGTCCGTCCCGTCCCCGTTGACGTCGAAGATGCCGACCAGGGCGACGTGGTCGACGTCCCCCTTCCGCCAGACCGCGTTGTACAGCAGGTCGCCGGCCAGCACCCGGTCCCGGATGTCGTCGGCCTCGCCGGTCAGCCGGGCCCGGGACAGGTGCGGGCCGATCACGTCGGTCACCTCCAGGGTGGCCTTGGGGGTGAACCGCTCGACGTTCTGGTACCGCCCCCGGGCGTCCGGCTCCCGGTACACCCGCATCCGGGACTGCCGCCCGGTCTGCGGGAAGTCGGCCGGCAGAACGGTGAACACCAGCCCCTCCTTGACCCGGTCGTCCGCCCCGAGGTCGATCTCGACCACGTTCTCCGGCAGCCGGCGGGTGATCTTCCCCTGGGGGGCGTCGGCCTTGAACTGGTCCGGCGGGGCCTGCTTGTCCCGCAGGTCCCGCAGGTCGCCCCGGAGCTTGCTCCCTTCGCCCTCCAGCCGCCGCTTCTGGTCGTCCAGCTTGGTCTTCTCCTCCTGGAGCTTCTCGGTCTCGGTCCGGAACGCCGCCTCGGTCGAGGTGAACACCTCGGCCCGCTTGTCGGCCTGCTTCTGGAGCTCGGCCATCTTGGCGTTGAACGCCGCCGGCAGCTCGACCGTCTGCTTCTCGAACTCCTTGCGGGCCTTCTGGTACTCGGCGCTGACGTCGGCCATGGCCTTGACGGCGGCCGCGTACCCCTCCCGGTCGGCGGCCGCCCGCTTCTGGGCCAGGTCCCGGTCGACCCGGCTCTTGACCGCCAGGTCGATCAGGGAGGTGGCCGGCGGGCCCAGGGGGCCGCCGGCGGCCGGCCAGATGGCCGCGAACTCGTCCGCCCCGCCGGCCTTCGGGTCGGCCTTCGGCCCCTTCGGGTCGGCCCGGCCGACGGCCGCCTTGGCCGACACCGCCGCCTGGTCCCGGGCCCGCTTGCTCAGGCTCTGGACCTCCTGGTACGCCTTGTCCCCCTCCTTGACCTCGGCCAGCAGGGCGGTCCGGGTGGCGTCGTCGGCCACCCCGGCGAACACCTGGTTCACCTTGGCCACGTTCTCCCAGTCCTTGGCCTCGGCCCGGGCCGCCTTCAGGTCGGCCGCCGCCTTGGCCACCGCGTCGTCCTTCCCCTTCTGGTCCGAGTACAGGACGTAGCAGAACACCCCCAGCCCGATCGTCAGGAGGACGAAGAAGACGAGGGAGATGATCAGCGGCTGGCTCGGCTCGGCCGGCCCGGTGGTGGAGCTGGTCTTGGCCATTGGGGTCCTCGCCGGCGGGGTGCGTCCGGAGGTGGGGGCTGACGGATTATACGCCGACGCCTCTGCCTGGAGGATAAAGGCGCCGGATGCCCTGTCAACGCGAAAGCCCGGGCCGGCGTTGGCGGCGGCGGCCGGCGTGCCGGTCGGGCGGGTGGCGCGGGGGCGGGCGCGAGCCCCCGCCCCGGCCCGGTCGCGTACCGGATGTGAGGGGGCGGCCGGGCGGATTGGTTCTTCCGGCCCCTCCGTTCTTCGGGAACGGCCCGGGGGAAAGGGTCGTCTCATCGATCCCGCCCTTGACACCCCCCGGCCCGGGGTTTTACACTGCCACCATCATCGTCAACCGACTCCGGCCCCCGCGTCACCCCTCCGCCCCCGCCCCGAGCCGCCCCCGGGCGTAGCCGCCCCCCCCCGACGCGGCCCGCCCCACAGCCCCCGAGCAGGACGCCCGCCCCCCCCACCCCAC
>JAIEQN010001065.1 GCA_019747685.1 Gemmataceae bacterium | reverse complement strand
GAGCGCCGGCCGGAGGGCGGGGGCCCCCCGCTCGGCCACCGGATTCCCCCGACAACCCCCCCACCGGCCGTCGGGAAACCCGCGCCGCAGTGCTAAACTCTGTACCCGCACTACCGGGGGTGGCGTTTGGGCCGTGCCGTCGTGAAGATGATCCGGGGCCCGAGCCGAGAAGGGAGCCGACGATGGGCACGGTCGCGACGAAGGACGGCACGCAAATCTACTACAGGGGGCTGGGGCAGCGGGCAGCCCGTCGTCTGCAGTCACGGTTGGCCGCTCTCCGCAGACGCCTGGGAGGACCAGATGGTCTTCCTGGCCTCTCGACCGGCGGCGGCGAGGTCGCCCGGTACATCGGGCGGCACGGCACGAAGCGGGTGGCGAAGGCCGTGCTGATTGGCGCCGTCCCGCCCCTCATGCTCAAGACAGCGACAAACCCCGGCGGCCTCCCGATGGCGGGGTTCGACAAAATCCGCGCCGGGGTGCTCGCCGACCGGTCGCAGTTCTTCAAGGACCTGAGCGGGCCGTTCTACGGGGCGAACCGGGCGGGCTCGAACGTCTCGCAGGGACTCCGGGGCTCGTTCTGGCTGCAGGGGATGATGGCCGGGTTCAAGGGGGTCATCGACTGCACCAAGGCGTTCTCCGAGACGGACTTCACCGAGGACCTGAAGAAGTCCGACGTGCCGACCCTCATCCTGCACGGCGACGACGACCAGATCGTCCCCATCGGCGCGTCGGCGATGCTGTCCTCGAAGCTGGTCAAGGGTGCCACGCTCAAGGTCTACAAGGGCGCGCCGCACGGAATGTGCTCGACCCGCAAGGACGAGGTGAACGTCGACCTGCTGGGCTTCCCGAAGTCGTGACTGCGACCGACCCGGATGGGACATCGCCAGCGGAGTGACCAACGACGGAGGTAGCCATGCCACTGACCGGAGAGTTCGCCCGGATCGACGACGAACTCTGCCGCGGCTACGACGGCGACTGCTGGCACGGGCCGCCCCTCCGTGCGGTGCTGAGCGGCGTCACGGCGAAGGCGGCTGCGGCGAAGCACCCGCAACTTGTCCACTCCATCTGGGCGTTGGTGAACCACGTCTCCATCTGGGTCGAGGTCGTCTCGCTACGGATCACCGAGTGGCGGGCGATCGAGTCGCCCGACGCCGGCGACTTCCCGCCCGTGACCAACGTTGGGGAAGCGGCGTGGGCCGGGGCGCTCGACACCCTGGACCAAAGGCACCGCCGGCTCCTCGACGTGGTTGCAGGCCTGGACGCGGGGAGGCTCGATGCAACCGTTCCGGGGAAGGACTACCCGGTCGCGGTCATGCTCCACGGCACGGTCCAGCACTACGCCTACCACGCGGGGCAGATCGCGCTGCTCAAGAAGCTGGTGGGGTGATGGCAAAGTTCCCTGAGCTCCAGACCGAGCGGCTCGTCCTGCGGCGGCTAATGCCGTCGGACGCGCCCGCCATCGCCCGCTACCGCTCACTCCCGGAGGTGGCCCGCTACCAGTCGTGGGATGCCTTCACGTTGGACGACGCAGAGCGGCTCGTCGCGGACCAGGCAGCAGTTACGTCGGACGCTTCCGGGACATGGCTCCAGCTCGCGATCGTGGCAAGCGAGGTGGTCGGCGACTGCGGGCTCCACTTCCTCGACGAGAAGCAGGTGGAGCTCGGGCTCACGCTCGACCCGGGCCACCAGGGCAAGGGGCTCGCCGCCGAGGCGCTGCGGGCCGTGCTCGACCACCTGTTCGGGACACTGGACAAGAACCGGGTGGTCGCCACGACGGACGCAGAGAACGCCGCGGCCGCGGCGCTGTTCGCGCGGCTCGGGTTCCGCCGCGAGGCCCACCACGTCCGGAACGTGTGGTTCAAGGGCCTGTGGGGCGACGAATTCGTCTTCGGGTTGCTGGCCGCGGAGTGGGGCCGGGGGTGAGTGGAGTGCCTGACAGCGATCACCTCTGCGCTCGGCTCCGCTGCTGGAGGTGCCAGGCGAAGTAACCCTCGTACTTCCGCTGCCGATCGGGGTTCCGCCAGTCCTCGCCGGAGACCACCCGCGGCAGGCCGTCGCCCCGCACCGGCAGGCCATCGGTCCCGCGTCGTGGTCGATCGTGGCATGGTCAAGGGTTAGCTCCTCGCCGGCTTCGACATCCCGCATGGCGAGGAACACGACCTGCCCCTGGACCCCGACGTTGGGCTCGCACGAGTGGTTGAGGAACATTATCACCCCCCCGAACTCATCGGGAGCCGGGGGGACGAGGTGGAGGTCGTCTGCGACCTGCAGCTCGGCGTCCTGAACGACCGCCTTCTGCCGCTCCAGTGTCGCGCGATCGACCAGGTGCCCGCCCTTCACGCAGACGACCATTCCCGCCGCGATCGACTCAGCGGCGAACAGCCCGCGGCCGACAATCCCGCTTTCCCTCACCACTGTCTTCGGTGACCGATAGGACACGAGTTGCGTGGTCTCCACCGTATTGCCCTCCGTCAGAATCGAGCCTCGGTGCGGACGCGTCGTCTTCAGGTGAGGTTCGCGCCCGAGGCGGGCGGATCGCTCTGGCCGGTCGGCTTTGACGGCCGCTGCGGAAGCCCCGACAATCAGTTCCCGAGCGTGAACCGAGTGTCCACGAGGCAGCGGACGTGAGCGACCCACAGGTGTTGATCGTCGGGGCCGGCCCGACTGGGCTAGTCGGTCATCACTTTTGAGGTGCGGGGTAGAGTCGCCGGCGCTTGACCCGGGCGTCGGCGGTCGTGAACCGC
>JAIEQN010000947.1 GCA_019747685.1 Gemmataceae bacterium | reverse complement strand
GTCTTCAGGGCGTACACCTTGAGGGCGTCGAGCGTCGTCAGGGCCTGGTCGGCGGCGTCCCGCCACAAGAGTTCGGCCCCCTGGCCCTCGGACAGCTTCAGGTGGGCGTCGGCCAGCTTGTCGAGGATGTCGGCGGCCACCTCCGCCCCGAGGGCCTTCCGGTCGCGGCCGACGAGCCGGTAGCCGAGGCCGATCAGGTAGTCGCCGACGTTGATGGCGACGCCGGTGCCGTAGGTCCGGTGCAGGGTCTCGACCCCGTACCGGTAGGCGTCGTCGTCCTCGATGTCGTCGTGGACGAGGCTGGCCTTGTGGAACGTCTCGATGGCCACGGCCGCCCGCTTCACCTCGTCGGGCAGTTCCCAGCCGTCCGCCGAGAGGGTCGCAGCCCCGCCCTTCAAGGCGTCGTAAGCCGCGAGGGTGATGAACGGCCGGCTCCGCTTCCCGCCGCGGGCCAGGAAGTCGTAGGCGATGGCCTCGTGTTTGGAGAGCGGATCATCCTGGCGAGCGGGGGGTGTCAACCCCCTGTTGTGGTCGGGAACAGGGGCCTCACGGCCCCCGCTCGCCCGGGCGCGGGGCACCAGCCGGGTCAGTTCCGGCTCCTCGAACAGGGCGTTCGCGGCCCGCATCAGGTGCATGTACGTTTTGGTCTTGGTCTCCGGCGGCGGGGTGTGCAGGTCGATCGACTCGAACACCCAGTCGTTGTCCACCGACGTGTTCTTGCAGTTGCTGGAGAGGAGCGGCGTGGCGATGCACGGAATCCCCGCCAGCAACACCTTGTCGAATGCCTTCTCCAGGACGTTCAGGCAGGCCACCCCGACGATCGCGTCCACATGGCCGGAGACGATGATCTTCAGGACGATCGGCGTCCCCTCGCTGACCAGCACCTTGTACCCGAGTTGCTCGGCCTTGGTGCGGAAGTCGCCGACGTGGCAGGCCCCGCACTTCTTGCAGTCCAGCCCGAACTCGTCGTAGTCGGCCGGGCACCCCTCGGCGTTCTTCAGGCAGTGCGGGACCAACAGCAGCCGGCGGTGGAACGGGATGGCCGCCACCTGGTCCCGCCAGAACTCGTTCGACAGCATCACCAGCGTGAACCCGAGGAACTCGTCCCCGAGCCCCAGCCGCCGGAGGACGGCTTCCGCCATCTCCCGGCTGCCGTCCTTGGTCAGCGGCTTCGACCGGTCCACCGCCTTGCAGAAGTCGGCCACCGCCGCCCGGATGCGGTCCCGCTCGGCCCGATCCTGGGGGACGGCCTTGAACGCGGCGGTGCTCGGCTTCTTGGCTTTCGGGGCGGCGGGCTCGTCCACGGCGGTCGTCACGAGGGGCTTCCTCGGCGGGCAGCGTCGGGCGGGGCGGGGGAATGATACGGACCGGGTCGGCGGCCGGTAGCCCGGGGCGGGCGGCCCGGGTACAGTGGCCCCGTGCCCCGATACCGTCGCCCGACCCGAGGCTTACAGCCGATGCTCCCCCTCCTCGCGGCCCTCGCCCTCTCCGCCCCCGCCGACCCGCCGAAGACCGACCCCTACGACCAGTCCGGCGTGCCGCTCGAACAGGAGCCGCCGGCCGGCTTCCAGGGCAAGCGGGTCCTGCTGATCGCCGGTCGCCCGAGCCACGGCCCGGGCGACCACGAGTTCTTCGCCGGCACGGCCGTCCTGATGAACCTGCTCAAGCAGAACCCGGGCGTCTGGCCGATCATGGCCCGGGACGGCTGGCCGAAGAACGAGAAGCTGTTCGACACCGCGGATTGTGTGGTCTTCTACCTCGACGGCCGGGGCGGGCACCCGGCCGCCAAGGGCGACCGGCTCGACCGCCTCCAGAAGCTGATGGACAAGGGCGCCGGCTGGGTGAACCTGCACTTCGCGGTCGACTACGAGCCGAAGGACGGGCAGCGGGTGGTGAACTGGATGGGTGGGTACTACGACCCGCGGACCTCGACCAACCCGCACTGGGACGCCGCCATCCGGAGCCTGCCGAAGCACCCGATCACCCGCGGGGTGAAGCCGTTCACCCTGAACGACGAGTGGTATTACAACATGCACTGGGTCGGGGACGTGACCGACGTGAAGGACGCGAAGAACGTCACGCCGATCTTGCAGGCGGTGCCGCCGGACGGCACCCGCGGCACCCCGGACGCCAAGAAGTACCCCGGCCGGCTGGAGACGATGGCCTGGGCCTACGACCGGCCGGACGGCGGCCGGGGGTTCGGGTTCACCGGCGGGCACTTCCACCGCAACTGGGCCGACCCGGACTTCCGCCGGGTGGTGACGAACGCGGTGCTGTGGTGCGCCAAGGCCGAGGTGCCGGAGGGCGGGGCGAAGGTCGAGTTCGACCCGGCCGACCTGAACAAGAACCTCGACCGCAAGGGGAAGGGCGAGTTCAAGCCGATCCTCCCACCCAAGCGGTAGGGTGTGTCGAGCCGGGCCGCAGGACCGGCGATGACGCACCACCAGTTGCCCGGTGCGTCGTCGCGGACCGCGGACGGTCCGCTCGACACACCCTACGAGGCCCGGACCGCTCGGCCGAGCGCCGCGACGGTGAAAATGAGCGGGTACAGCTTCTCGAAGTACCAGAGCTTGGCGAAGTAGAAGCCGATCGGCGACGGTTCCCGGAACCGGCCGGACTCGACCGCGGCGACGAGCCAGGTGACGCCGCGTTGCACGGGCGAGCGGGGGGCGCGGGCCCCCCGGGCATTTGAAACAAAAAGGGGGGGACGCCCCCCCCACCCCCCGGGCCGCCGCCCCCCAC
>JAIEQN010000519.1 GCA_019747685.1 Gemmataceae bacterium | reverse complement strand
GGTGGCGGCGGCGAACGCGGCCACCGTCCGGGTGCTGGCCGACGACAAGGCGGTGGCCCTGGGGACGGTGGTGTCGGCCGACGGGTACATCCTGACCAAGGCGAGCGAGCTGCGGGGCACCCTGACCGTCCGCCGGGGGGACGGGTCGGAGCACGACGCCGAGGTGGTGGGCGTCCACAAGCCGACCGACCTGGCGCTGCTCAAGATCGCCGCCACCGGCCTCAAGCCGGTCGCCTTCGCCGACACGAAGGGGGCGGCGGTCGGGGACTGGCTGGCCGCCGCCGGGACCGGGACGGCCCCGACCGGGGTGGGGATCGTCAGCGTCTCGACCCGGAAGGTGGCGTGGGGGTTCGCGGCCGACACCACCATCAACCGCAACCGCGGGTTCCTGGGCGTCACCCTGGCCGACGACGACCCGAAGGGCGGGGCGGTGGTCCGGGCCGTCTCCCCCGGCGGGGCGGCGGCCAAGGCCAAGGTGGCCAGGGGGGACGTGATCGTCGAGGTGAACGGGGCCGAGGTGACCGGGGCGGCCGGGCTGATGGAGGTGATGGACGCCTACCGCCCGGGGGACAAGGTGACGGTCAGGCTCCGCCGGGCCGGGGAGGAGGTCGAGCTGCAACTGAAGCTGACCGGGAACGTCGAGAAGTCCCGCAGCGACATCCAGAACGAGATGGGCGGGGAGCTGTCCGGCCGGCGGACCGGGTTCCCGGCCGTCCTCCAGACCGACTTGGTGGTCGCCCCGATGAACTGCGGCGGGCCGGTGGTCGACCTGGACGGGAAGGTCCTGGGGGTGTGCATCGCCCGCGGCGGGCGGGTCGAGACCTGGGTCCTGCCGGGCGAGCTGATCCGCCCGCTGGTCGACGACCTGAAGGCCGGCAAGTACAAGGTCGCGGCCGCCAAGCCGGCCGCCAAGAAGACCGCCCCGGTGTCCGACGAGTCGGACGACAAGTAGCAGATGCCCGTTGAGCATGTTCGTGGCGAGCCGGGGGCGGGGGGGCGCGCGGGTGGTTTTGTGCGGGGGGGGGCCGCCCCCCCCCCCCGCCCCCGGCTCGCCCCTCCTTCGCCTTGACCCCGCCGCTCCCGCCGGATTAGCATCCCCGCCCTGCCCGACCACGCAGGACGCGGGACGCCATGCCGACGATCAACAAGCGCTTTCTCCTCCGGCTCGTTCTTGCGGCGGCGGTCGTCGCCGGTGGGTTGGCCGGCGCCCACGCCGTCCAGGCCCGCCGCATCCCCGACGCCCTCCGCCGCCAGGCCGACCGGGCGGCCGACGCCGGCAAGACCGACCTGGCCGTCCGCTACCTCCGGCAGTACCTGGAGTTCGCCCCGGACGACGCCGACGCCCACGTCCGGCTGGCCGAGCTGCTCAAGCTCCGGAACCCGTCCGCCCGCGGGCAGGTCGAGCTGGTCTTCCTGTACGACAAGATTCTGCGGCTCGACCCCGGCCGGCTGGCCGTCCGGCGGGAGGCCCTCGGGCAGTGCCTCAAGCTCGGCCGGTACTCGGACGCCGCGTCCCACGCCGAGGTCGTGCTGAAGGCCGAGCCGGACGACGCGGCGGTGTGGCAGCAGCTCGGGCAGGCCGAGGCCGCCCTGAACCACCTGGGCGAGGCCCGCAAGGCGTTCGAGGCGGCCATCGTCCGAGCCCCGGGCGAGCTCCTGTCCTACCAGCGGCTGGCGCAGCTCGTCTGGCGGAACCAGAACCAGCCGGCCGAGGCCCGGGCGATCCTCGACCGGATGGTCGCCGCCGCCCCGCTCGACCCGGAGGGGTACTACGTCCGGGCCCGGTTCGACACCCTGCTCGCGGAGGAGAACCGGTCCGCCCGCCCGGCCGACCTGGACGGGGCGGTCCGCGACCTCCGCCGGTCGCTCGAACTCGACCCGGAGAACGCCAACGCCGCGCTGCTGCTGGCCGAGGTGCTCCAGCGGGGGCGGGACATCCCGGCCGCCCACACCGTCTTGCGGGACGCGGCGAGCCTGTACCCGAAGGACCTCCGGCTGGTCCGCAGCCTGGCCTGGCTGGAACTCGTCCGCGGCAACCTGCCGGCCGCCCTCGCCGCCCTCGAAGAGGGGTTGAAGCACACCCCGGACGGGTTCGACCTGCTCGTCCCGCTGGCCGACCTGCTGGTCCAGCAGGGGGACACCGGCCGGTCGGCCGACATCCTTCGCCGGCTCGAAGGGCGGAAGGCCCCGCCGACCCAGGTGAAGTACCTGAAGGCCCGGCTGGCGATGCGGCAGGAGAAGTGGGCCGAGGCCGTCGGGCTGCTCGAATCGCTCCGAGCCGAGACGTACCAGATGCCGGGGCTGGAGGCCCAGGTGAACGTCCTCCTGGCGTCCTGCTTCGAGCGGACGGCCGACGGGGAGAGCCAGGAGAAGGCGTTCAAGCGGGTAACGACGGCCGACCCGGGGCACGTCCCGGCCCGGGCCGGGCTGGCCACGCTGTACATGAACCAGGGCAAGTTCGAGGAGGCCGCCCGCGAGCTGGAGGCGGCCGTCGAATCGCCCTACGCCCCCGGCGGGGTCGTCGCCCAGTTCGTCCGCCTCAAGGCCCGGCTCTTGCGGCTCAAGGGCGGGTCGGCCGAGGAGTGGCGGAAGCTGGAGCAGGCGGCGGCCGCGGCGGCGGCGAAGTTCGGGCCGGTGTCGTCCGACGCCCACGTCCTGCGGGCCGACGTGGCGGCCGCCCACGGGAAGCCCGCCGACGCGGTACAGCTCCTGCGGGCCGAGGCGGCCCGCCGGCCG
>JAIEQN010000170.1 GCA_019747685.1 Gemmataceae bacterium | reverse complement strand
CCCCCCCGGCCCCGGCCGACCTGCTCCGCCAGCAGCAGGAGCTGCAACGGGTCGAGGAAGGCCGGTACCGGGTGCTGGTCGACCAGACCATCCGGGAGGCCCGGCGGCGGCTGCGGACCGACCCGGACGGGGCGTACAACGACCTGAAGCGGATGCAGGAAGAGGTGCTGGCCTACGGCGGGATCGGCGACGAGGCCCGGCGGCGGCTGGCCGCCGACCTGAACGCCGTCCTCCAGGAGGTGTTCCTCAAGGGGGCCGAGATCAAGCGGCAGGCGGCCGCCGAGCGGGAGCAGATCGCCCGGGTCACCCAGCGGCTCAACGAGTTCCAGCGGCAGCAGGACGACGAGAACCGGGTCAAGGCCCGGATCGACGCCTTCCGCCAGCTGATGCAGCAGGCCCGGTACGAGCTGGCCTACCAGGAGGCCCAGCTGATGATCCAGGACCGGATCAGCCGCGGCCAGTCGGTCCCGCCGGCGGCCGTCGCCAGCTACATCATCGGCCAGCAGGCCACCCAGCTCCGCGAGTGGCGGGAGCTGATCCGCATCCGGGAGGACCGGTTCCTGCTGACCATGCTCCAGGTCGAGAAGAGCAACATCCCGTACCCGGACGAGCCGCCGGTCCACTTCCCGCCGGCCGCCGTCTGGCGGGAGCTGACCGCCGCCCGGAAGGAGAAGTACGAGAGCTCGCTGCTCGGGGCCGACGCCTCCCCGACCCAGAAGAAGCTCCAGAGCATCCTGGAGAACACCCCGGTCAACCTGGGGGAGACGGACCTCCAGACGACCCCGCTGACGGACGTGCTCAAGCAGCTCGCCCAGCGGTACGACATCACCTTCATCATCAACAACTCGGCGTTCGACGCCCCGGCCGCGGTGGCCGACGCCAAGGCCACCGCCCTGTCCACCACCCGGCTCGACGGGCTGACCCTGGGGACGTTCCTGGACGTCTACCTCCGCGGGCTGTCGGTCGACTCGGTGACGTACATCGTCCGCCCCGACTACATCGAGATCACCAGCTACGCCAAGCGGCTGGAGGAGAAGGTGACCCGGGTGTTCCCGGTCGCCGACCTGGTCATCCCGATCCCGTCGTCGGTCAACCAGCAGGTCCTCCAGCAGAACCTGAACGTCCAGAACCAGACCCTGGCCATCTTCGGGGCGGCCAGCCTGTACGGGAACAGCGGGTTCCTCGGGAGCGGGTCGATCGGCGGGTTCGGCGGGGCCCCCGGCGGGTTCGGCGGCCCGGGCGGGCTCGGGATGGCCGGCGGGATGATGGGCAACCCGTTCTTCGGGATGCAGGGGATGCAGGGCGGGATCGTCGGCCTCGGCGGCGGCACCGGGGTCGGCCAGTTCGGCAACCTGGGCGGCCAGTTCGGCCTCCAGGGGGGCGACCAGTCCCGGCTCCTGATGAACCTGATCCTCGAGACGGTGGCCAAGGGGGAGTGGGCCAACACCCCGCCCCCACCGACCAACCCGAACGAGGCCGGGGAGGAGTCGTTCCTGGACAGGCCGAAGCAGAACTCCCTCGGGTATTACCCGCCGGCCCGGGCCCTGATCGTCCGCGGGACCAGCCGGTACCACACCTACGGGTCGCTCAAGCTGACCCCCCGGGGCCAGGGCGGGATGGCCGCCGCCCCCCGCCCGGACGACCGCGGGCCGCTGGTCATCGGCCCGGCCACCGGGACCTCCGCCCCGAAGGCCGTCGCCCCGAAGGCCCCGGCCGAGGCCGTGGCGGCCAAGCCGAAGCCCCCGGCCGACCCGCTCGGGGTCCGGGCCAAGCTCGGCGACGACCCCCGGCGGATGTGGAACCGGGCGGTCGACCTGGAGGTGAGTAACCCGGTCGAGCTGTTCGCCGCCGCCGTCGTCCTGTTCGAGTCCGACGAGTACGGGCACGCGGCCGAGCTGCTCAAGGCCAACCTCCGCAAGGGCCTGAACACCAACGCCTGGGCCCACGAGCTCTTGGCCGTCACCCTCCAACAGGCCGGGCAGGCGGCCCCGGCCGAGGTCGAGCGGGCGGCCCTGTCCGCGGTCGACCTCGACCCGGCCGACCCGCAGGCCTACCTGAAGGCGGCCAAGGCGACCGCCGAGCTGGGCCGCCACGACCGGGCCGTCGCCCTGTGCAAGCGGGCTGCCGAGGTCGGCCCGGACCAGCCGGGGGCCTACGCCAACGCCCTGGCCTACGCCAAGCAGGCCAAGGATGTCGACCCGGACACCGTCGCCTGGGCGGCGTCCAACCTGCTCGCCCGGGACTGGGGCGTCACCGACGGGGTGGACTACCACGCCCGGACCCGGGAGCTGCTCCCGCAGTTCGAGGCCCGGTTCGGGGACAAGGCCGCGGCCCTGAAGAAGATCGGGGCCGAGGAGACCCAGCGGGACCTGGTCATCGAGCTCTTGTGGCAGGGGCCGGCCGACCTCGACCTGTCGGTCGCCGAGCCGCCCGGGTCGGTCTGCTCGGCGACCGCCAAGCGGACGGCCGCCGGCGGGGTGCTCCAGGCCGACCGGATCGAGCAGTCCAACGCCGACCGGTCGGAGGTGTACACCGCCGCCCGGGCGTTCGGCGGGGCCTACACGGTGTCGGTCCGGGCGGCGTTCGGCCGGGCGGACGGGAACAAGGCCCGGGTGAAGGTGACCAAGTTCAAGGGGACCCCGCGGGAGGCCCACGACCTGATCGACCTCGACCTGGCGGACAACAAGCCGGTGTCGATCCGGCTGGACGGCGGGTCGCGGACCGAGCTGGC
>JAIEQN010000033.1 GCA_019747685.1 Gemmataceae bacterium | reverse complement strand
AGGCCTGTGCCACCGAAAGCCTTTGACCACGGACGACATGGCCACGGACACCGCCGCCGTACCCGAGACTGTTGAACCCAAGCTCTCGCCGGTCGAGGGGATCAAGGCCGAGAGCCGGTGGCTCCGCGGCACCATCGCCGAGGAGCTGGCCGACCCGGCCCTGGATCACCTGAGCGAGCCGAACAAGCAGCTCGTCAAGTTCCACGGCAGTTACCAGCAGGAAGACCGGGACGCCCGCAAGAAGCGGGACAAGCCCGGCGTCGGCAAGGCGTACATGTTCATGGTCCGGCTGAAGCTGCCCGGCGGGAAGCTCTCCGCCGACCAGTGGCTCGTCGTGGACGACCTCGCGGACCGGTACGCCAACGGCACCCTCCGCATCACCACCCGCCAGAGCATCCAGTTCCACGGCGTGTTGAAGGGCAACCTGAAGAACCTGATCGCCGGGTTCAACGCGGCCCTGGTCTCGTCGCTGGGCGGGTGCGGCGACGTGAACCGCAACGTGATGGCCTGCCCGGCCCCGCTGAACGACCCGGCCCGGCGGCAGATGCAGGAGCTGGCCGACGCCGTGGCCGCCCACCTCGCCCCCCGGGCCGGGGCCCGGTCGTACCACGAAATCTGGCTCAACGGGGTCCACCAGAAGGGCGAAGTCCCGGCCGCCGAGCACGAGAACCCGGAGGCCCACGAACCCATCTACGGCCGGGTCTACCTGCCGCGTAAGTTCAAGATTTCGTTCGCCCTGCCGGAAGACAACTGCACCGACATTCTGGCGCAGTGCCTCGGGTTCCTGTGCGTCCGCGGGCCGGATGGCTCGCCCGTCGGCTACAACCTGTACGCCGGCGGCGGCCAGGGCCAGACCAACTCGAAGCCCGACACCTATCCGCTGCTCGCCCAGCCCGTGTGCTTCGTGACGGCGGATCAGGTCGTCCGGGCGGCCGTGGGCATCTGCAAGCTGTTCCGCGACCACGGCAACCGCGTCGACCGCAAGCGGGCCCGGTTGAAGTACGTGATGAAGGACTGGGGCGTCGAGAAGTTCCGCGAGGTGTTCGCCCGCGACTACTGGGGCGGGCCGCTGGTCCCGCCGAAGGACGCCCCCGTCACCGGCCTCGACCTGCACCACGGCTGGCAGCCGCAGGGCGAGGGCAAGTGGTTCCTCGGCCTCTCCGTCGAGAACGGCCGGCTCAAGGACGACGGGAAGACGCGGTTCCGGTCCGGGGTACGGGCGATCGTCACCAAGCTCCGGTGCAGCGTCCGGCTGACGCCCCAGCAAGACATCCTGCTGTGTGACATCGCCACCGCCGACCGGCCGGCCGTCGAGTCGCTCCTGAGCGAGTTCGGCATCCCGCGTCCCGACGGGCTGAGCGTGGTCCGCAGGTGGAGCATGTCCTGCCCGGCCATCCCGACCTGCCCGCTGGCCATCACCGAGAGCGAGCGGGCGCTGCCCGGCGTGGTCGACCAGCTCGAAGGGGTGTTGCAGGAATTGGGCCTCGCTGAGGAAGCCATCAGCGTGCGGATGACCGGCTGCCCGAACGGCTGCGCCCGGCCGTATCAGAGCGAGGTCGGGTTGGTGGGGCGGGGCGGGACGAAGTACACCGTTTACGTCGGCGGCGACTCGTTCGGCCGGCGGCTGAACGCCGAATTGCAGGACGGCGTCCCCATCGAGCAGATCGTGCCGCGGCTACGGCCGATCTTCGCGGCGTACAAGGCCGAGCGGTCGGCCGGCGAGAGCTTCGGCGACTACTGCGCCCGGGTCGGGCTAGACCGGCTGCGGGGGCTGACCGGATGAGATCAATCGGAGTTTTTGACGGGATAACAGGATGAAGCAGGATTGTGAAATACTGATCTAATCCCGCTTCATCCTGTTATCCCGTCAAAATTCCGGCTCTTGTAAGGCCAGTGATGTCCGAAGACCGCGAGGTCTGGCTTGCCCGGCAGGTCCGGCAGCATCTCCTCGGCCTCCAGGCGGCCGGCGTCGAGTTCATCCCCGCCCGGCCGACGGTTCACGTCGCACCGATGGCACCGGCTTTGCCACTTGTACCACCGACCGATCCGCTCCGCGACGCCGTGAAGCAGGGCGTGCCGGTCGGGCCGCCGGAGGGCTACCCCTCCGTCGCAGGGGGACCGGACATGGCCGGCCTCTTCGACGAACGCGCCGTCGCCGTCCCGGACTCGGCCGAGGGCCGCCGGCACGAGTTGCACGTCCTGGCCGAGCGGGTCGCCCCGTGCGACCGCTGCCCGGAGCTGTACGCCACCCGCACGCAGACCGTCTTCGGCGTCGGCCCGATCGACCCGGACATCTGCTTCGTCGGGGAGGCCCCGGGGGCGGACGAGGACGCCACCGGCGAGCCGTTCGTCGGCCGGGCCGGGCAACTTTTAAACAAGATCATCGCGGCCTGCGGGTTCAAGCGGGAACAGGTCTACATCTGCAACACGCTGAAGTGCCGGCCGCCGATGAACCGCACCCCGCACCCGCAGGAGCGGGAGAACTGCCGGGAATATTTCGACCGGCAGTTGGCCCTGGTGCGGCCGAAGTACATCGTGGCCCTGGGGCTGACGGCCGCCCAGAACCTGTTGGGCACGACCCTGTCGATGGGCAAGCTCCGCGGCCGGTTGCACCAGTTCAACGGCACGCCGGTCGTCTGCACCTACCACCCGGCCGCGCTGTTGCGGAACGAGGCGTGGAAGAAGGACACCTGGGAGGACATGAAGATGCTCCTCCGGAC
>JAIEQN010000414.1 GCA_019747685.1 Gemmataceae bacterium | reverse complement strand
GCCCGCGGTCTGGCGCCCCGCCGGCCGGCCGCCGTCTTCGGCGGGGTGCTGGTCGAGGCCGTCCCGGTCCCGGCCTCCCCGCCCGCCGACGCCGCCGTCACCCTGCTGCTGATCTGGCCCGAGCCGAAGCTGAACTGGCAGGCCGCCGGCGGGGTCCGGGTCGACCGGGCGGCCGACGCCGGCCGGGAGCTGGCCGCCTTCCCGGACGTGCCGCCCCTGGTGCCCTCCGCCGAGCGGGTGATGGTCATGCGGCAGCTCGGCGGCCGGCGGCCGGCGTTCGACGACCTCCCCCCGACGGGGGTCCCGTCGCTCGTCCCCGGGTTCGTCCCGAACGCCCGGCAGGCGGTCGTCCGGCTCCGGCCGGGGGACGCCCCGCCGTCCCGGGCCGACCTGGCCGGGGCCGTCGCCGGCACGCTCCGGGCCGGCCCGGAAGCCCTGGTACGGCTCGACGGGCTCCGGGAGGGGGCGGCGGCCGAGGGGAGCCACCCGGCCGGCGTCGACCTGCGGGCGGTCGTGGTCAGGAAGGACGGCCGGTGGGAGCTGACCGCCGACCTCCTGTTCGACCCGTCCGACGTCGCCGCGGCCGGGGGCGACGCCCCGGCCTTCCCGGGGGCCGGGTTCCGGGACGTCCGGGGGGCGGCCCGGACGGTCTTGGCCGGGCTGCGGGTGACCGACGCGGACGGGGCCGAGTACGAGCCGGTGGCCCTCCAGTTGGCCCGGCCGTTCCGGGCCGACCCCGGGCGGATCGCGGTCCGGGTGGTGGCCGCCCTGCACCCCAAGGCCGGGGGCACCCCCGGCGACCCGTCGGCGGTCGGCTTCTGGGGGACCTACAACAAGGCGGTGGAGGTCCCGTTCGCCCTGGCCGGCGTCCCCCTGACCGGCGGAACTAGGTAGGCCCGACCCATGCCCGGCTGGCTGGCCCCGGTCGTCTTGCTGGCCGCCGGCGGGGCGGCCGGGGCGAACGCCCGGTACTGGTTCGGGCTGTGGGTCCGGGACGTGCAGGCCCGGCTGCTCGGGCCGGCCGAGTTCCCCTGGGCCACGTTCCTGGTCAACGTCTCGGGGTCGGTGGTCCTGGGGTTCGTGGCCGCCCTCTACCTCGACCACCCGGACCCGGCCCGGCGGAACTGGTACTTGCTGCTGGGCACCGGGTTCTGCGGCGGGTTCACCACCTTCTCGACGTTCAGCCTGGAGGCGGTGCAACTGCTCCGGGACGACCGGCCCGGGGCGGCGGCCGGGTACGCCCTGGGGTCGGTCGTGTTCGGACTGCTCGGGGTGTGGGCCGCCCTGCGATTGTGTGGGAAATGACCGTTCGCCCATGACCCCCTCCCCCCTTGTTCTTTCACGGCATCAGCCCTCCGCCCGAAGCTCTTAACTAGTCACGGGTTCCGACCGTTTTTCTGCCCCGGCATCGCGGTAGGGGTGTCATGCTCGGCACCACATGTCGACCTAAACCCATCACACCCTGTCACTTCCGCTCCACAAGGAGCATGACCGAACCCGCTCATGCTCGGGCGGTTTTCGGGCCGGATTTCGGGTCGTGTGGGTGGCGGTCGAGCCCACGGGAAATGGCCGAACCGGGCGGCCGGGGTGTCCCCGGCGCCCGGCCCGCGCCGGCACTCGGCCCGATGTTCCCGCCCCCCCGCCCGTGGTCCCCTTCGCCGGCGGGAAGAACCGCGCCACCGGGCCGTAGGCCCGTCGGGGGCTGACACCGCGCCGGCGTCGTGCCGGTACTCGCCCCTACATCGTTACCCGGCCTCCGCCGGGCCGCACGGCCGGGGACGGCGGACGCCGGCCCATGACCTGTACGGATTGTCACATACTGTTCGCGGAAGTCAAGCCCGGTGGCGGACCAGGCACAGGCAGGAATGCCTGTGCCACCGGACCGAAACACTACCAGTCGGGGCCGAGCCAGCCGGCCAGGAAGGTGAGGATCAGGACGGCCGCCGGCAGGGCGAGGAACAGCCAGAGCGGGAACGGCCGGTTCGTCTCGGCCGGTGGGTCGGTCGGGTCGGGGGCCGGGGCGTCGAGCCGCCGGTGCCACCCGGCCAGCACGAACACCCCCGCCACCAGCCCGAGGGCCAGGAACGTCGAGCAGACCGGGAAGCAGGCGAGCGGCGGGGTCACGTCGGCGGACCGTTCGGGGTGCTCGGGGTCGGGTCGGCTACCGCCCGGCCGGGGCCGGGATGTCGGCCAGGGCGGCCAGGTCGGCCCGGGTCCGGCCGACGACGGCGTAGGCCAGCCCGGCCGTGGCCAGCCCGACCCCGCACAGGGCCGCCCCGTACCCCGCCGCGTCGCTCCCGCCCGCCAGCAGCATCCCGGCCACGGCCAGCAACAGGGTGGCGGCCGCGACCAGGCTGTACGACCCGAACTCCCGGTCGGTCCGGTCCAGGGCCGGCCGGTCGGCCGCCGTCGGCCAGACCGGGTTGAGCAACACCGGGTAAAAGACCCGGACGGCCACGAACGTGACCAGGTAGTACGGGTAGGCCGCGGCGATCAGCCCGAAGGCGGTCAGCGACGCCCAGAAGTGGAGGAATACCGCCCACCTGCCGAACGGCCAGCCGGCCCACAGCGTCATGGCCACCGGCCAGATCAGCCCGGCCACCGCCCAGCAGGCGGCACACACCCCGGCGGTGATCCGCCCGAGCGCCAGGCACCGCCGCCGCAGGGCGGCCAGGTCGTCCGGCCCCGGCGGGTCGCCGGCGGCGACCCGGGCCAGC
>JAIEQN010001117.1 GCA_019747685.1 Gemmataceae bacterium | reverse complement strand
CGGGCGTCTGGGGGACGGCGGGGGCCCAGCCCCCGCCGCCGGTGTGGGCCGAGGCCGGCCCGGCCCCGAACACCCGGGGGCAGGTCGAGAAGGTCAAGGACGGGGAGGTGTCCGGGGCGGTCAACGCCGTCGCCCCGCACCCGACCGACCCGAAGGTGCTGTACGTCGGGGGGGCCAACGGCGGGGTGTGGATGACGGCCGACGCCACCGCCCCGAGCCCGACCTGGAAGCGGCTGACCCACGACCACCCGTCCCTGTCGGTCGGGGCCCTGGAGTTCGACCCGACCGACCCGGCCCACCAGACGCTGGTAGCGGGGGCCGGCCGGTTCAGCAGCTTCCTCCGGGCCGGCGGGGCCCGGGCCGGGTTGCTACGGACGACCGACGGCGGGGGCACCTGGACGACCCTCGACGGGGGTGGGGCCTTGGTCGGGCTGAACGTGTCCGGGGTGGCCCCGCGGTGGAAGACCATCGTCCTGTCGGCCAACGACGCCGACGACCCGACCAAGACCGGGGTGTGGCGGAGCACCGACGCCGGGGCGACCTGGAAGCAGGTGTCCGGGGCGGCCGGGACCGGGCTGCCGGCCGGCCGGTCGTCCGACCTGGCCGGCAGCCACGCCGACCCGAACCGGCTGTTCACCCACTCCGGGAGCACGGCCGCGACCGTCGGGGTGTACCGGAGTACCGACGCCGGGGCCACCTGGGCGAAGGTGAGCAGCCCGGCCGTGGACGCCCGGCTGGCGACCGCCGGGAACGTCAAGTTCGCGGTCGGGTACAACCGCAACGTGTTCGTGGCGGTGGTCGTCGCCGGCCGGCTGGACCGGGTGTTCCGGTCCGGTGACGGGGGCACCACCTGGGCCGACCTCGGGGCCCCGGCGACCTCCGACGGGGTCGGGGCCCACCCGGGCGGGCAGGGGGGCATCCACCTGTCGATCGCCGCCGACCCGAACAACGCCGACATCGTGTACGTCGGCGGGGACCGACAGAACCACCCGTTCCCGAATGCCATCGGGGCCCGGGACTTCTCCGGCCGGCTGTTCCGGGGCGACGCCTCCAAGCCGGAGGCCCAGCGGTGGGCCCACCTGACCCACCAAGCGGGCGGGTCGGCCGGGGGCGGGACGGCCAACGGGTCGGCCCCGCACGCCGACTCCCGGGACATGCGGGTGGCCGCCGACGGGTCGCTGATCGAGAGCGACGACGGCGGGGTGTACCGCCGGACCGACCCGCGGTCGGCCGCCGGCGACTGGTTCTCCCTCAACGGCGACCTCCAGGTGGCTGAGTTCCACGCCGTCGCCTGGGACGCGGTCGCCGACGTGGTCATCGGCGGGGCCCAGGACACCGGGTCGCCCGAGCACCAGAAGGCCGGGAACCGGCGGTGGCGGAGCGTGTCCACCGCCGACGGCGGGGTGGTCGCGGTGGACGACCGGACGGACGCCCCCGCCCGGTCCACCCGATACTCCAGCAACCAGAACCTCGGCGGGTTCCGCCGGCGGGTGTACGACTCGGCCAACGTCCTCCAGAGCGAGGTGTTCATCCCGCTGGTGCCGGTCGGCGGCGGGCCGCCGGTCGCCCCCCAGTTCTACACCCCGATCCGGCTCAACAACCAGACCCCGACCCGGGTGGTGATCGGGGCGGCCAACGGGGTGTACGAGTCGGACGACCGGGGCGACACCGTCACCCAGCTCCAGCCGGTGGTGGTGGCCAACGGGACCGGCCCGAACCCGCTCGCCTACGGGGCCAAGGACAACCCGGACATGCTGTACGTCGGGTCCGGGAGCCGGGTGTTCACGCGGGCGACGGCCGGGGCCAACTTGGCCCAGTCGGCGGCGTATTCCGGCGGGCCGGTGGCCGGGATCGCCATCCACCCGGACCGCCGCCGCCGGGCGTTCGTGGTCGACCCGGCCCGGGTGTTCCGGACGGCCAACGCCGGCACGACCTGGACCAACGTGACCGGCAACCTGCCGATGCTGAACCCGGGTACCCTGCGGTCGGTCGCGTTCAGCACTGCCACGCCCCTCGGAATGGTGGTGGTCGGGGCCGACTGCGGGGTGTACGCCGCCCCCGGCCCGGGGTTCGACAACTGGGTCAAGTTCGGGACCGGCCTGCCGCGGGTGCCGGTCTACTGCCTGGAGTACGACCGGGCCGACCGGGTGCTGCTGGCCGGGACCCTCGGCCGGGGGGCGTGGACGACCACCCTGACCACCCCCCCCGAATCGCCCGAAGCCGAACCGGCCGAGCCGCCGGACGAGGACGACCCGACCCCGGCCCCAAAGGGGGTGGCCGCCGACCCCGCTCCAGCCGGCCCGAAGCCGGCCGACCCGCCGGCACCGCCGCAACCGCCCGCCAAGGGGGAGGTCGACCCGATGGCCACCGTCCAGCTCCGCCCGGGTGCGGGTGCGATCGTCGACGCGACCCGCGGGCACGTCTACGTGATGGCCGCCGGGGGCGGGGTCGAGGCCCTCGACCTGGCCACCGGCAAGCCGGTTTGGGTGGCCAAGGAGGCGGACAAGCCGCTGGCCGTGGCCGGCGACCGGGTGATCGCCCAGGCCGAGGACCCGAAGGCCCCGAACGCCCTGAAGGTGGTGGTGCTCGACCGGGCGACCGGGAAGCCGGTGGCGACCGGCACGCAGGACCTGCCGGCCGGGGTGCGGGCGGCCGCCCGGCCGGGGCCGGAGGGCGAGTTCATGGCCGCCGCTTCGGCCGCCGGCGGCGGGGAGGC
>JAIEQN010000404.1 GCA_019747685.1 Gemmataceae bacterium | reverse complement strand
AGCGATCCCGGCGGCCGGTCGCCGGGTCCGGGTCGTGCTCCGGCTCCGGCTCCGGCTCCGGCGGGGCGGCCGCGGGACCCGGGACGACGTTCACCGCCCCGCACCCGGGGCAGCGGCCCCGCCGCCCGGCGGCCCTGTCCGGAACCTTGAGCGTCTTCGGGCAGGCGGCGCAGACGAACGTGATCGACACGGCATGCCCCCGGTCGGAGGAACGGGCCGGGCGTGGCGGGGCCGGTCGGGCACACCCCGGGCGGGGTTCGCCCCCGCCGGGCGGCCCGATCGTCGGTTCGGTCAATCAGCCTGGCACTATTGCGATGGCGTCGAGGCCGGGGGCACCGGCCGCCGGTCATTCGCCCCCCCTCTTCCGCGTCGTCACCAGGTCGTCGACCTTGGCCCGCTCGATGACCACCTTGGCGGCGATCTTGGCCATCCGGTCGGACACCCCGTACTCGGCCAGCGCCTTCGTCCGGAGGTCGTGGGTGGCGGAGGCCAGCTTCCCCTGCCGGCCGAAGGTGTCCTTGTTGAACTGGGCGTTCACGGCCGTGTTGGTGAGGAGGGTGGCGTTCTCGGCGTGCGACCGGATATCCTTGACCTCGTCCGGGGTCAGCCACCCGTCCCGGGCGAGGTCGGTGATCCGGAGCCGGTCGTAGTCGTTCCGCACCTTCTCACTGACCTTCTTGGCCGCGTCGCGGAGCCGTTGGTCGGCGGCGAAGTCGAACCCCCGGCTCTTCAGGTCCACCCGGACCTCCACCACGTCCCACGACACGTCGGCGATCAGGCCGCTGGCCACGTGGGCGGTCACCGCCGCGTGCCGGGCGGCCGCCCGGCTCGCCGCCCGGTCCCACCCGCCGACCGGGCCGACCGCCTTCACCGCGTCCTGGACGGCCTGCAGCGGGACGAAGAACACCGTCCCGTCCGGCTGGCCGGCGGGCGCCCGGCGGGCGGCGGGTTGGGGCACGGCCATCCGCACCATGGCCACCACCCCGACCACCTCGCCCCGGTCGTTCACCGCCGCCCCGCCCGAGCTGCCCGGGCCGACCTCGATCACCTCCCCGGCCGCCACCTTGGCCTCGACGTAGGTCTGGCCGTCGATCAGGGCCGTCTCCCCGGTCGCCCGCCCGGCCGCCGTCACCGCCACCCGGGACCGGCCGTCCGGCTGGAGCGGGGTGCCGCAGAAGAGCAGGTTCGGCCGGGCGGCCGGGTCGAACCCGTCGGCCACCTTCAGCGGGTCGGCCGCCCGCGGGTCGTTCACCCACAGCAGGGCCAGGTCCCGGGCCGGGTCCTCGTACAGCAGCCGGGCCTTCACCGGGTTCGGGTCCGCCACCCCGTCCTTAATGAACCGCACCCCCAGGTCGTCGGCCAACTGGCCGATGACGACGTGGGAGTTGGTGGCCACCACCCCCGGGAGGATCACGAACCCGGTCCCATAGCCGTACTTCCCCTCGACCAGCAGGGTCGCCCTCTTGACCCGGCCGTCGACCGCCGGGTCGGCGGCGGCGGCCGGCCCGGCCCCGAGGCCGGCCGCCACCAGCAGGCCGGCGAGCACCCGGCGGGACAGGGCGGCGGGACTGAGTGCGGTCATCGCATCGCCTCCGATGTTGCCGGCCGGGCGGGCCGCGGGAACGGTCGTCGGTCCGCCCGGCGAGTCACCCGTACATCCGCCGGGGGGGAGCGAATATTTCGCCGGCGGGAAATTGTTCCTTGGGGGACCGCCCGGGGGGCGGGTGTAATAATTCCCGCCCCCCGGTGATGAAGGGTGACGACCGGCGGGCCGTGGCGGCGGCCCCGCCAACCCCGCCACCCCCGACGGAGGGGCCATGCCGCCCGTCGCCCCCAGCCCGGCGTCCACCTTGCCCGACGCCCTCCCCGGGGACCAGGTCGTCCCGACCCTGCGGGCGTGGGTCCGGGGGGTGGCCACGGCCGGCGCCCCCCCGTGGGCCGACCCGGCCGAGCGGATCGCCGCCGTCCTGGAGCAGTGGGGGGCGTTCGACCGGGACTGGGTGGCCCGGCTGCTCCCGCCCCTGCCCCCGCCGGGCGGGGACCCGGGCGGGGCGGCCGGCCGCCGGGAGGACCTCGACCCGAAGACGACGGCCGGGGTCCGGCTCCAGGACGTGTGGGCCGAGGTGGTCGACGGGCTGGTGGCCCGGGGCCGCCGGCTCCGCGGGGCGAACGCCCTCCCGCAGGGGGTCGAGGAGGTTCTGTCCGACGCCTACCGGACGGCCGCCCGGCTCTGGCCGGGGTTCGGCTACCAGGACCCGGAGCACACCGTCCGGTGGCTCCTGGCCATCCTCCGCAACCTCCTCCACCAGGCCGTCGCCCGGTACCGGGCCGAGCGCCGCCACCACGCGGTCGACCTGGACGCGGTCGCCCTGGCCGACCGGACGGCGACCGAGGCGACCCGGTCGAAGGCCGAGGACCGGGCCCTGATGGCCGCCCGGGTGCTGTGCCTGAACGGGCTGTTCCCGCCCGACTGCCGGGCCACGGACCTGGAGGACCGGGTCCACGGGGCCCCCACCATGCACCTGCTGGTCGTCGCCGACTCGCTGGAGGTGGTCCTCCGGCTGGACGACCACGAGCCCCCGGGGGAGCGGCGGCGGCGGCGGGTGTGGGGCCTCCGGTCGCTCCGCCGGGCCGGCACCGCGGAGGCCGTCGCCCTGGTCGGGGCCGACACCGCCGGGGCCGTCAACACCGTCCTCCACCGGACC
>JAIEQN010000537.1 GCA_019747685.1 Gemmataceae bacterium | reverse complement strand
ACGCCCCCCGCTCGCCAGGTTCACTCGAATCGCTTCGCCAGCTTCGCCGCCTCGCCGTCTTTCCCCCGGGCCTTCAGCGCCTCCAGCAGCACCGCCCGGGCGTCGGCGTCCCGGAGGTCGAGCCGCAGGGCCTCCCAGGCGATCCGTTCGGCCTCCTCGGGCTTGGTCGGGAGCAACAGCCGGGCCAGCTTCACCCGGGCCGGCCGCTCGTCCGGGTCGCGGGCGGCGATCTCGGCCAGCACCCCGACCAGCTCCGCGGACCGGTCCAGGGTGTTGTACAGCCGGGCCAGCTCGGGCAGCCACTCGGCCTCGTGGGGGGCGGCCTTCCGGCCCCGCTCGAACGCCGCCGCGGCCGCCTCCAGCTCCTTCGCCCCGGTCAACTGCCGGCCGAGGGCCAGCAACACCCGCGGGTCGTCCGGGTTCTCCTTCGCGGCCTCCTCCAGCACCGCCCGGGCACCGGCCGGGTCCTTGTCGCGGTCAAGTAGCCGCGCCTTGACCACCGACGCCCCGGGGTGCCCCTTCTCCTTCGCCAGGGCCGTATCCACGAGCTTGCGGGCCTCGTCCGCCTTGTTCCGCCGGGCGTACTCCCCCGCCAGCCGGGCCATCAGGTCCGCGTCGTCCGGGCTGGCCTTGTACGCGGCCTCCAGTTCGGCGAACGTCAGCGGCTTCTCGCCCCGCCGGCCGGCCCCCTTCACCACCCCGTCGACGTACTTCCGGTAGCCCCGCTCGAACTCGGCCTTGTCCGCCCCGAGGGCCTGCTTCAGCACCGCCGCCGTGTCGGCCGTCGTCCGGTAGGCGTCGAGCAGCTTCCCGACCGACCCCTCGCCGTAGGTCTGGACCGTGTACTCGACGTACAGGAGGGCTTGTAGGTACGCCAGCGGCCAGTCGTCCGGGGCCCGCGGCCGGACGAACGCCAGGGTGATGTTGTCCAGGTCGAGCATCGTCCCGGCCGCGTGCCGCTGCCGCAGCACCGCCACCCACTGCGGCGGGCGGGCCTCGCCCTCGGTCCGCACGGCCAGCCCCTCGGTCAGCCAGTGCGGCACCCGGTAGTCGGTCTGGAGGAGGTTGAAGGCGTGGGTCAGCTCGTGCCGGATGACCCGGGCCCAGTTCTCCGGCGGGCCTTTCTTGGCCGTCGGCGACGGGAACGACACGACCCGCCCGCTGCACGCCCCGGCGGCCACGTCCGGCAACGTCGGCAGCGCGATCGTCCGCCCGCTGAACATCTCCCGGCTGCTGAACACCTCGATCAACACCTTGCCCGGCGGCTCGTACCCGTACCGCCCCTTGAACTCGGCGTGGACCTCCTCGAGGTAATCCGCCAGGAACGGGGCCAGCAGGGCGTCGGCCTTCGGGTCGAAGCGGACGACGTAGTGCGGCGTCTCGACCGTCTGGTAGCCGTCCAGGTGCTTCAGCACGCGGAGGGAGTTCGACACCCGGACGTTGAACGGGTCGGCCTTCTTGGCGGCGTCGAGCAGCGGCCGGGCCTCGGCCTCCCGCCCGGTCCGCAGCAGGAGCATCCCGAGGTCGCCGGCCGGGCCGGGGACGTTCGGCCGCAGCCCCGCCGCCTTGCGGAAGTATTCCTCCGCCTTCGGGAACTGCTTCTGGTCCTCCAGGACCGTCCCGAGGTCGTGGTAGAACCGGGCCGGCTTGGGGTCGAAGCCCTCGACCTCCTTCGCCCGGGCGGCCACCTCGGCCCCCTTGCCCATCAGGTGGTACACGGCCGCGAGCCGGGCGAGGGTGGCCTCGTCCCGGGGGTTGACCAGCCGGGCGGCGGTGAGCAGCCGCTCGGCCGCCCCGAGGTCCCCGCCGGTGAGCAGCACGTCGGCCTTGAGCCGCAGGGCCCCGGGGTGCCGGGGGTTGACCTTCAGGGCCTGCTCGGCGAACCGCTCGGCGTCCTTCAGGTCGAGGCCGTCGAGGGCCACAAGCCCCTTGCCGACGAGGGCGTCGGCCGCCTTCGGGTTGATCGCCAGGGCGGCGTCGAAGGCGTTCAGGGCGTCGCCCCGACTGTGCTTCTCCAGGAGCAGCCGACCGGCCTGGTACTCGGCCTGCCAGCAGTCCGGGTCCCGCTTCAGGGCGTCGCGGTAGACCTCGTTGAGGATGAACTGGAACTGCTGCGGGCGGTTGTTCCAGGTGGCGTTCTCGGCCCCGGCCTGGCCGACGATCAGGAGCAGGTCGGGGTCGGTGATCTCCTTGTCGGCGTCGGCGGCCTCGGTGTACTCGCGGACGAACCACCGGACCTCGGCGTCGGCCGTTTGCAGGTCGCCGGAGTCGCGGAGCAGCTGGGCCCGGACCCAGCGGGCCAGGAAGTGCTTGGGGTCCTTGGCCAGGGCCGCCTCGGCGTCCTTGCGGGCGTCGTCCCACTTGCCGAGCGACAGGAACAGGTCGGCCCGGTGGGCGAGCAAGTCCGTCTGGGTCGGGGCCGGCTTGAGGGACCGGTCGATGGCGTCGAGGGCCTTCCCGGCCTCCCCCTCGGCCCGCCACGCGGCCGCGATCCCGACGGCCGCCGACGGGTGTTCGGGGCCGAGCTTGGCGTACAGCTCCCGGGCCTCGGCGTAGTTGCCCCGCTGGAGCCGCTGCCGGGCGGCCTTGAGCGGGTCGTCAGCGCGGATCAGGAGCAGGGGGGGGCCCCCCCCCCCCCCCCCCCCCCCCCCCCGCGGGGGGGGGGGCGCCCGCCCCCCCCCCCCCCCCCCCCCCCACCCAA
>JAIEQN010000755.1 GCA_019747685.1 Gemmataceae bacterium | reverse complement strand
GTCGTCTTTTGCCCCGGCCTTCGCTTGGGGCCACCGGCCCCCGGGCCTGTGCCGGGGGCCCACCGGCGGGGTGGCCTGGCCCACCAAACCAAGCCCTAAACATTCTCCGAGTCAGCGGGCCACGGCAGCGACCTCGGCGAGCCGGCCGCCCGGGGCCGGGTCGGGCGGGGCGGAGTAGGCCGCCTTGCCGGCCTCGACCGCCCGGTCCGGGGTCATCGTCGCGAACAGGTGCATGCTCCGGGCGACGACCCCGGTCCAGCCGGTCTGGTGGCTGGCCCCCAGCCCGGCCCCGTTGTCGCCGTGGAAGTACTCGTAGAAGAGGAGGTGGTCCCGCCAGTGCGGGTCGGCCTGGAACGTCTCGGCCCCGCCGTACACCGGCCGCCGGCCGTCCCGGTCGCGGAGGAAGACGGCCGCCAGCCGCCGGCCGATCTCCTCGGCCACCTGGTACAGGTTCATCCGCCGGCCGGACCCGGTCGGGCATTCGACGGTGAAGGCGTCGCCGTAGTACGTGTGGTACTGGAGCAGGGCCCGGACGATGAGGGCGTTGACCGGCAGCCAGACCGGCCCCCGCGAGTTCGAGTTCCCGCCGAACATCCCGGTGTCGGACTCGGCCGGCAGGTAGCCGACCCGGTACTCCTGCCCGCCCACGGTCATCACGAACGGGTGGGCGTCGTGGTACCGCGACAGCGAGCGGATGCCGTAGGGCGACAGGAACTCGTCCTCGTCCAGCATCTTGGCCAGCACCCGGCGGAGCTTGGACTCGTCCAGGATCGACGCCAGCTTGCGGCCGGCGACGCCGGGCTTGCGGGGGTCGTGGATGGCGGCGGACAGCTCCGGGCGGGTCTCCAGGAACCAGCGGAGGCGGTCGGCCAGCTCCGGGTACTTGGCCAGCACCTGCCCGTCGAACACGGTGGCCGCGCACAGCGGCAAGAGCCCGACCATCGACCGGACCTTCAGCCGCTCGGCCCGGCCGTCGGGCAGCCGCAGCACGTCGTAGAAGAACCCGTCCTCCTCGTCCCACATCCCGGTCTCGCCGCCGAGGTGGGTCATGGACGAGGCGATCCACAGGAAGTGCTCGACGAACTTCAGGGCCATCTCCGCGTAGCCCGGGTCGGTCATCGCCAGCTCGGCGGCGATCTCCAGCATGTTCTGGCAGTACAGGGCCATCCAGGCGGTGCCGTCGGCCTGCTCCAGGTACCCGCCGGTCGGCAGCGGCGAGCTGCGGTCGAACACCCCGATGTTGTCCAGCCCCAGGAACCCGCCCTCGAACACGTTCCGCCCGGTCCGGTCCTTCCGGTTGACCCACCAGGTGAAGTTCAGCAAGAGCTTCTGGAAGCTGCTCTTGAGCCACTCCCGGTCGCCCTCGCCCCGCCGGGCCTTCTCCAGCCGGTAGGTGAAGATCGTCGCCCACGCGTGAACCGGCGGGTTCACGTCCCCGAAGTTCCACGCGTAGGCCGGAATCTGGCCGTTCGGGTGCATGTACCGCTCGCGGAGCATCAGCTTGAGCTGCCCCTTGCCGAAGTCCGGGTCGACCAGGGTGAGGGCGAGGACGTGGAAGGCGAGGTCCCAGGCAGCGTACCACGGGTACTCCCACTTGTCCGGCATCGAGATGACGTCGCCGTTGTACATGTGGTGCCAGTGGTCGTTCCGCGGCGACGCCTTGCGGGCCGGGTGGAACGGGTCGGAGCCCCGCTCCTCGAGCCACTTGTCCACGTCGTAGTGGTAGAACTGCTTGGTCCAGAGCATCCCGGCCAGGGCCTGCCGCATCACGTTCGCCCCGTCGGCCCCGACCGCGGCGGGGATGATGTCGGCGTAGAACTCGTCGGCCTCCGCCCGCCGGGCCTCCATCACCGCGTCGAAGGCGGCCCCGAACGGGCTGCCGCCGGACCCGTTGGACCGGGCCAGGGCTTCCGGCGACACGTCCGAGAGCCGCAGCCGGACGACCTGGGAGCCGCCCGCGGGGACGGCGAACCGGTAGTGGGCGGCGGCCTTCGTCCCGGTCCGGTCGGGGTTGACGACCCCCTCATGGCCGTGGACGACGTGGTTGTTGATCCCGTCCTTGACGTACGGCGACCGGTTCGGGACGGCGAACACCCGCTCGGTGTTGGTCTCGTTCTCGGTGAACAACAGCGGGGCGTCGCCCTCGCAGTACAGGTAGCGGTCGCCGACGGCCGGGTGGACGGCCTGCACGACGCCCCGGGCCGGGGTGGCCGCGACCTGCCGGAGGGCCGGCCGGTCCGGGCCGGGGTGCCAGGCCCACTCGTTGCGGAACCACAGGGTCGGCAGGACGTGCAGCTCGGCCGGGTCCGGGCCGCGGTTGTGGGCGGTGATCCGGACCAGGAGGCCGGCCGCCGCGATGTCGATGGCCTGCTGGGCGTACAGGTCGGCCGAGTAGCCGTGCATGCCCTCCGCGCCGGTAACGTAGACGGTGTCGTCCTGGTAAACAACGCTCTCGCCGTAGTCGTAGTAGACCGGGGCGGCGGAGTACGCGGCATAGCCCGCAAACCCGGACAGCGCGGCCCAGGTGACCGGCCGGTAGGTCGGGCCGAGCCACCGGGCGGCGAGCACCGGGTTGTCCTGGGCGAAGCTCCGGAAGTTCTGGCGGACGGCGTACCCCTGGCCGGTGACGGCCGCGGCCGAGCGGTAGTAGGTCCCGTAGCCGCCCCGGGCGGCCCCCGCGGCACCGGCCGCCGC
>JAIEQN010000660.1 GCA_019747685.1 Gemmataceae bacterium | reverse complement strand
CGGTGCATCTCCCGGCTGGCCAGCTTGTACGGCTTGGTGACCCGGATCGCCTCCTCGACCCCGGCCAGGACCTCGAACAGGGCCTTGTCCACGGCCGCGGTGTTCCCGGTCATCCCAATCGCGGTGCGGGTCGCCCCGGGCAGGACGTGCGGGGTCAGGTTCTGGGACCGGATGGCCTCGACCACCCGGCCGACCTGGTCCGGGGTGGCATCCGACCGCATGACGACGAGCATGGCCACCTCAAATGCGGACTGCGGAGTTCGGAATGCGGAATGGAAGACGGGGCGGATCGGATCGCGGGGTACGGGCGGCCGCCCGGGTTCGGGGTTGGGATTCCGAACTCCGCATTCCGAATTCCGCAATGTCTTGGCGGCGGGTATTATACAGCCGGGCGGGCCAACCCCCGGGGGCGGCATGGGCGACGCGGCGGACGGGTACGAGGCCGGGGCGGACGACTACCGGGCCCGGGCGGTGGCCGAGCTGGGCGAGCCGGACCGGGTGTTCCAGGTCGGGGCCCGGTGGCTCCGGACCAAGCTCCTGCTCGGGGTCGGGCTGCTCCTGTACGGGGTCGTCGCCAACTACGCCTGGTGGGTCCACGGCCCGCAGAACTTCCACCACCTCGTGCTGCACCTGTTGATCTGGCCGCCGGCCCTGGGGGCGGCCCTGCTGGTCCACATGTACCGCCAGCGGGGGCTGGTCGTCCTCATCTACCCGGTCGGCCTCCTGCGGATGCGGCGGGACGAGGTCGACTCGTTCCCGTGGGCCGAGATCACCGCGGTCCGGCTGAAGGTCCAGAAGGCGGACGGGGCGGTGGTCGTCCGGTCGCCCGGGGGGGAGCCGGTGTCGGCCTGGCTGCCGGCCGAGGTGCCGGCGGTGCAGATGTGGACGGCCGGGCTGACCCTGGTGCGGGCGGACGGGGTGGAGGCCCACTTCGGCCCGGCGGTCGGCGGGTACGACGCCCTGGCCACCGAGGTCCAGGCCCGGACGTTCGGGCGGCTGTGGGCCGACGCCTGGGGGCGGTTCCGGGCCGGGGGGGCGGTCGAGTTCGGGGACCTGGCGGCGGCCCCGGCCGGGCTGCGGCACAACGGCAAGCTGCTCCGGTGGGCGGAGGTGAAGGAGGTGTCGGTGGCCGGCGGCAAGCTGGTGGTCAAGCAGGCCGGGAAGTGGCTCGGGTGGGCGGCGGTGAAGGACGTGACCGACGTGCCCAACCCGCACGTCCTGTTCGCGCTGGTCGAGGAGGCCCGGAAGCGGGCGGCCCCGGCCCCGGTGGCGGGCGAAGCCGAGGGCGACGAGGATGCCGCTTCGTAGGGTGTGTCGAGCCGGACCCTGTGGGTCCGGCGATGACGCACCGGGCGATGGTTGGTGCGTCATCGCGGTCCGAAGACGGACCCCTCGACACACCCTACGACAGGCCGGTCACTTCCTCGCCGCGGCCGGGGCCGTCAGGTGGTACTCCGGCTTCGCCTCCCGCTTCAATTCCTCGACCACCCGCCACACCTCCCGGTTCAGCTTCTGGTCGTGCAAGGCCCTGGCCAGGCCCGGCTTCTCGGCCTCGAACGCCTTCCCCTCGGCCGCCGGCCGCTCCTCGATGGCCCTCAAGAGCATCTTCCAGCCGCCGGCCTCGAACTCTTCGCTGACCTCGCCGACCTTCAGCCCGGCCCCGACCTCGTACTCCTTCCGCTCGCCCGCCGACCGGTAAACGGCCAGCTCGTAGCCGGCCCTCGGGTAACCTTTCAGGGTGGTGTTGATCGGGATGCGGCCGTCCGGAAGGCCCCCGAGACGCACCGCCCGGTCAAGGGGTTGGCCCGCCCGGAGGGCGGCCGCCACCTTCCGCCGCGACTCGACCGGCGCGTCCTCGTACCAGCCGACCCAGTCGCACAGGACCTCGGGTCCGTAGGCCCGGTCGAACGCCGCCCGCAACTCGGCCTCGGTCGGCGGCGGGATGCGGGCCTCGGCCAGCTTCCGGAGCATCAGGTAGTGGGCCGTTACGTCCCGCACCCACGGGGTCTCGTCGGCGGGGGCGGGCGCCGGGCCGGAGCCGCCGAGGGCGTGCCACCCCGGCGGGAAGGTCTCCTCCCCGCGCCTGGCGGCAATGAAGGCGTCGACCTCACCGGGCTGGAGCGACAGCCCCTTCGCGGCGAACGCCCGGGCGATCACCCGTTGGCGGACGAACTGGTCGAAGTCTTCCTGCCCCCGGCGGCGGATCAGGAACTCGGCGAACTCCTCCCTCGACACCGGCTCCCCGCCGACGGTGGCCACCGCCTTCGGCACCGGCGGGTCGGCTGCCACGGCCGTCGGCTCGCCGCCCCGCCACGCCCCGAAGCCCGTCACCCCGACCGCCGCCGCGGCCACCACCGCCGCCAGCTTCCAGCTTGAAACGGCCATCGCCTTCACCACCCCGTCCGTGAGGAGTTCGATGCCGGCCGGGACCGCCCCGGCCGCGCCCGCCAGTACCGCCACCGCCCGCCCGGCCGTGGCACTCGCCAGCTCGGCCGGGACCGCCACGCACAACCCGCCCGCCGCCGGGGCCACCCCCCGCCGGGCCAGCCGCCCCCGCAGGAGCTTCCGCCCCCGGGCCAGCCGGCTGGAGAGCGTCCCCTCGGCCCGCCCGAGCCGCCGGGCCGCGTCCCGCCGGCTCAGCCCTTGCAGCTCGCACAGCACCAGCGGCCCCCGGACGGCTTC
>JAIEQN010000626.1 GCA_019747685.1 Gemmataceae bacterium | reverse complement strand
GGCCGCCATCGACGCCGCCGAGCGGCGGGCGGCCGACCTGCGGGCCCAGCTTCGGGTGGTTGAGGCGGGGGTCGTGAGGCTCTTGGAACTCCGGATGATGCTGGACGCCGCCCGCCGGCGGGAGGCGGAGCGGCAGGCCCCGGCGACGGACGGGGCGCGGATGGACGCCCTCACCCCCGAGCAGGCCGCCGCGAGCGACCGGCGGGACCGGGAGGCCCAGCGGCGGGCGGCGGAGGACATCCGGAGCCGGGAGTACTTCGCCCAGTTCCGGTTGCAGACGGGCACCCCGGCCCTCCCCGGGGACTCCGCCGCCCTGGCCCAGGGGTACGCCCTCTACCAGCGGGAGGTGGCCGAGCGGCGGGCCCGGATGAGCCTGGAGGAGCGGGCGTTCGCCGACTTCCTCAACCAGCTGCTGCTGGTCGCCGGGGCCGAGGTGGGTGGGCTGGCCCTGGGCGGGCTGCGGGCCACCCGGCTGGAGGGGGGCGGGGTCCGGGTCACCCTGGGGGACCGGGCGGTCGAGCTCAGCCCGGCCGAGGCCGCGGCCCTGCGGCCTACTCCTCGTGTACCGGACGCTGCCGGCCGCTTCCCGCTGCCGATGGCCCCGCAGCGTTACCCGCTGCCAGTACTACCTAACGCCCCAGCTAAGCCGGGGAACGTCCCACCGCTCACGGCAGCCAACCCACGGGACGCACTCCATCAGGCGTATGACGCCGTGAACAGGTCTGGGCTTGACCCCCAGGGGAGGGCGGCCATGATGGAGCAATACATCCGGCAGATCGAAAGCCAGTTCAGGGCGTCCCACAACTGGCAACTTGCGGCGAGGGAGGTAGGGACCGACGGGTCGGTGATCTTCTCCGGACAGGTTGGCGAGGCAGTCGTGGTCAGCCCGAGTGGTGAGATTTTCACTGGCAGGCTAGTACCGGGAGCACCCGGCTTCCAGATCGGTCCCAGGGGCGAAGTGACGCCACTGTACCCTAACCTCAGGAAGCGGTAAGCATGGCCAGTGAAGGCAAACTCGTCCGCTGGGACGAAGCCGGCTTGCTTATTAACTCTATCTCCGATCCCATTAAGCAGCGCTTAGTGATCAGAGCCGTCACCATTGCCAGGAACAGGTTTCGGTCTGGCATGCCGGCCCCGGATGTCGATCTCGACATCAAGTTCTTAACCGATGTCATCCTGGAACTCTTCGAGGACTTGGACATCGTCCGCAAGGAGTTGGCGGGGGAACAGCCCGGAGCTTGGTTTGACAACGATTAGCCCGTCATCGGTTGGCCTTCGATGCGTGAACTCTGGGGCCGTCAGCCTCAGGCGGGATGGAATCGGCGGCACCGACCTGGGAAGCCACTTCCGCCTAGACCGAACGAACGAAGAATGGGTCGGCGGTTCACCCCAGGCCGATACTTCGTTCGTTCGTGCCCTACCAGTCCGGGCTGCCGAGGGGGTTGTCCACCATCAGCCCCGGCCCGCCCTCCGCTCCCACCGCCTAGCACCCGGTACACCGACTGGCGGCCTAGCCTCACCGCCCTGGCGACGTACACATACGACGCCTTCGGCAGCCGCATCTCCCGGGCCGACTGGGACGGGTGATGCCTCCCACGGGGAATGGGGCGATCGGGGCGGGCGACCGGGCGTCAGGCGGCCCGCCGGGCGGTCAGCAGGCACGAGTACCGCTGCCGGGATGGGCTGAGGTTGGCCGGCAGCCGCTCGCAGTCGACCCCGGCCGCCGCCAGTTGGGCGACTCGGCCGGGGTCGATCTGGTACAGGGCCTGCCGCCCGCCGACGGCGTTCCGGCCGACCTCCCCTGACCGCCCCGCCGGCAACACCTCCCCCGGTCGGCTACCGGGTTTGACCCCGGGCCGATCAGTGTTACCATGTACAGTTAACGACCGGTGCCCGATCGGGCCGCCGGCCGAGGCCGGGGGAGGGAGGCGAGCATGACCGGGTCCGGTATTGCTCGGGTGGCGGCGGAAGTGGTTACGGTCCCGTCGGTTGCGACCGAAATCCGGATCGAGCATGACCGGGTGCGGCGGGCCAGACAACCAATCAGCCGGCGGAAGACACGCCCCGACAACGGGTTACGTCAGGTGGGTCGTCCGGTGAAAAACGAGGGGGGGGAGGGGGGGCATGGCATGCGAACAGCAAAAACCCCGGCAAATGCTTAGTTCGGCTCGGCGGGTGCGTGACCGCCCGCAACGGGGACGAAGTGCAAGCGTGAACCCGGAGGGGGTCACCCGGGGCCGGATGTCGGTCTAATACTCTTTCTTCCGGTCGAGTCGGTTGGTTCGGGCGTGAGGTGTGCAACCCGACCGGAATCAAACTGTCGCCCGGCCGGGTATACTCTCCCCATCCGCCGGTTTGCCCGTCCCGCCTCCCGGGTGCGCCATGTCGCCCGCCCTCGCCGTCGCCGCCCTGCTGGCCGTCCAGTCCGCCGAGTTCGACACCCAGGTCCGGCCGGTCCTGGTGAGCCGGTGCGTCGGCTGCCACGGGCCGCAGAAGCAGAAGGGCGGGTTGCGGCTCGACCGTCGGGCGGACGCCCTCCGGGGCGGCGATTCCGGCCGGGTCATCACCCCCGGCGACCCGGCCGCCAGCCCGCTCCTCGCCCGGATCAGTAACCCCGACCCGGCCGAGCGGATGCCGCCGACCGGGGACCCGCTTTCGGCCGCCGAGGTCGCGGCCGTCCG
>JAIEQN010000818.1 GCA_019747685.1 Gemmataceae bacterium | reverse complement strand
ATCCGCCGGGGGCGGAGCTGGGCCCTGACCGGCACCCCGGTCGAGAACAGCCCGGACGACCTGGTCAACCTGTTCGCGTTCATCGACCCGGGCCGCATCCCGCCAGAGACCCCGCCCAAGCGGCTGCCGCAGTACACCGCCGACTGCATCCTGCGTCGCACCAAGGACGACGTGCAGTCGGACATGCCGCCGAAGACGATCCGGGACCTGGAGGTCGAGCTGACCCCGGCCCAGCGGGCGGCCTACGCCCGGGCCGAGAACGACGGCGTCGTCCACCTGAACGAATTGGGCGAGACGATCACGGTACAGCACGTCTTCCAGCTCGTCATGCGGCTCAAGCAAATTTGCAACTTCGACCCGCTGACCGGCGAGAGCGCCAAGCTGGAGCAACTGCTGACCGACATGGAGGAGGTCGCGGCCAGCGGCCGGAAGGCGATCGTCTTCTCGCAGTGGGTGGAGCCGTTGCAGGTGCTGGCGAAGGCCCTCGACCGGTACGGCCCGCTCCAGTACCACGGCCGCATCCCCCAGGCCGAGCGAACCCCGATCCTCGACCGGTTCAAGCACGACCCGACCCGCCACGTCCTGCTGATGAGCTACGGGACGGGGAGCGTCGGCCTGAACTTGCAGTTCACGAACTACGTGTTCCTGTTCGACCGGTGGTGGAACCCGGCGGTCGAGGACCAGGCGATCAACCGGGCTCACCGGATCGGCCAGCGGCACCCGGTGACGGTCACGCGGTTTTTGGCCGGGGAGACGATCGAGGGCCGGATCGCGGCCATCCTGGAGGCCAAGCGGAAGGTGTTCAACGACCTCCTGGCGGCGGCCGACAAGCCGGCCACGATGGGCCTGACCGAGAACGAAATCTTCGGCCTGTTCGACATCCGCTCCCGGCCCAAGCGGCACGCCGGCTGACCGGCGGGCCCGGCCGGTCACCCTGGCCCGGGCGGGTTGCCGGCCAGGAACCGGAGGTTGGCCTGGCGGACCTCGGCCGCCGCCTCGTCGTACAGGAACGGGAGGAAGGCGTACCGCGTCCCGGCCGTCACCGGGGTGGCCTCGTGGAGCAGCGAGCACGAGAACACCACCGCCCCGCCGGTCGGGGCCCGGTACTCCCGCGGGCCGAACTCCGGGAACCGCAGGTTCCCACCCTCGTACTCCTCGGCGTTCAGGTTCAGGGTGACGGCGAACCGGCGGTGGGCCGTCCCCTTCGTCGTGTTGTCCCGGTGCGGGCGGAAGTGCCCACCCGACGCCGCGTCGTAGCAGGCCACGATGTGCCGCTCGATCCGGGTGGCGTGGAACTGGAACGACCGCCGGATGGCCGGCACCACCCGCCGGATCAGCCGGTCCTGGGCCGCCTGGACGACCTCCCGGTCCACAATCTCGTAGTCGGCCCGCCGCTTGAAGTTGTGGTCCACCACCACGGTCGTCTTCCCGTCCACGTCCCGCATGAACCCCGACTCCCGGCCCCCGTGCCGCTCGTACAGGCCGATCAGCCGGCGGCCGAACTCCGGCTCGAACACCCGCGGGACGACGGCCACCGGGGCGAACCCGGCCAGCTCCCGGACCCGGGGGAGTTGGTCGACCAGCCGGAGGACGGCCGGGACGTGGTCGGCCGGGTCGGCGAGGGGGAGGGCCGCTAGCACCCGCAAGGCGGTGTCGAGCAGGAGGGTGTGCGGGTGGTAGCCGTCCCCGTCCGGCGGGGCCGCCCCGTACCGCCGGCTGACCGCCCGGTCGAAGTCCCAGACGTACGTCGCCCCCGGCCACTCCTGCCGGACCCGGCCCAGCCGCTCGTCGTCCGGGTCGGTCGTGACCCCGAGGAACAACAGGTCCTCGGAGTCGAACCGGCCGCGGTGGGCGGCCACGTCGTCCAGCACCCGGCGGGCCGCGGGGTCGGCGGCCGACCCGAGGAACGACAGGGCGATGTACCGGCCGGCCACGGCGTGGAGGTGGTAGACCTCCTTCTCGGTGGCCCGGGCGGTGAACCACGGGGCCGGGTCGCCGGGGGTGAGCACGGGCGGTCCTCGACACTGGGTCAAGGGGTCTCGGCCTGCAACCCGCCGGCGGGCCGGTCCGTGGAGGCGGCCCGACCACGGCTCAGCCGGCACAGGCCGGATAGACCGGCGGGAGGGAGCCGCAGTGGACGCAGGCGGCGGACACCGACGGGGTCCGCTACCGGCACGCGGGGCCTTCCCGCGGACCGGGTGCGAACGCGGGGAACGACGCCAGATTAACGCCGGCCCGGGGCGGGTTCAAGGCCGGGCCTCGGGAGTCTATTCCGGCTGGCGCGGCCGCACCCGGCCGCCGGCCCCCCGCGGCCGCCCCGCCCGCTTGAACCGGACACTCGGGCCGGGTAAGGTTCACTTACGGGCCGTTACGCCCCCCGAACCCTCCGGACACACCCATGTTCCACCCCCTCGGCCGGCGGGCGCTGTTCGGGGCCGCCGCCCTCCTCGCCGCCGTCCCGGCCCTGGTCGCCCAGGACGACCGCGGCCTCCAGCCCGGCGAGCGGCGGGTCGACCCGGCCCAACTGCCGCTCGACAAGCCCGGCGACTGGACCCTCCACTTCCGGTACAAGCCGCCCCGGTTCGCCACCGTCCGCGGGTTCGACAAGGACGGCAACCCGGCCGACCAGCAGGTCTGGTACATGTGGTTCCAGGTGTACAACCGG
>JAIEQN010000189.1 GCA_019747685.1 Gemmataceae bacterium | reverse complement strand
GGCCCCGGGCACCAACTCCGCCAGGGCGGCGAACAGGAGTTCGGGCCGCAGCGGCTTCGACACGTACCCGTCCATCCCGGCGGCCAGGCAGTTCTCCCGGTCGCCCTTCATGGCGTGGGCGGTCATGGCGATGACCGGGGTGTGCCGGCCGGTCCCGGCCTCGAGGGTGCGGATGGCGGCGGTCGCCTCGAACCCGTCCATCTCCGGCATCTGCACGTCCATCAGCACCGCGTCGAACCGCTCCCGGTCCATCGCCTCCAGGGCCTCCCGGCCGTTCCCGGCCACCACCACCCGGTGCCCCCGCTTCTCCAGCACCGCCACCGCCAGCCGCTGGTTGACCGCGTTGTCCTCGGCCAACAGGAGGTTCAGCCCCCGCCCGGTCGCGGGGCCGGGGGTGCGGGCGGCCGGGCGGGCGGTCGCCGCCCCGCCCACCGCCGTCATGATCGCGTCCAGCAGGGTGGACTGGCGGATCGGCTTGGTCAGGTAGGCGGCGATGCCCAGGTCCCGGCACCGGGCCGCGTCCTCCCGCTGGCCGGCCGACGACAGCATCATCAGGGTCGACCCGACCAGGTCCGGGTCGGCCTGGATCCGCTCGGCCAGGGTGAACCCGTCCATCCCCGGCATCATTCCGTCGAGTAGGACCAGGGCGAACGGGGTGCCCCGCGAGCGGGCCTCCTCCAGGGCGGCCAGGGCGGCCGGGCCGCCGTCCACCACCGTCGGCCGCATCCCCCAGTTGGAAAGCATCTCCCGCAGGATCAGCCGGTTGGTGGCGTTGTCGTCCACCACCAGGACCGGCAGGTTGTGGACCTCGGCCGGCTCGACCGGGGCCGCCGGGGGGGCGTCGGCCGGGCCGAACCGGGCGGTGAAGTGGAAGGTGCTGCCGACCCCCTCCTCGCTCTCCAACCAGATGCGGCCGCCCATCAGGGCGATCAGCTTGGACGAGATGGCCAGCCCCAGTCCGGTCCCGCCGTACTTCCGGGTGGTCGACGTGTCGGCCTGGGTGAACGCCCCGAACAGCTTGTCCCGGGCCGCCGGGGCGATGCCGATCCCGGTGTCCCGGACGGAGAAGTGCAGCAGGTAGGAGTTAGGGGTCAGGGGGCAGGGGTCGGCCGAAGCCTCCGCCCCGGCCTGCTGTCCTCTGTCCTCTGTCCTCTGTCCTCTGACCGACAGGACGACTTCCCCCTGTTCGGTGAACTTGATGGCGTTGCCGACCAGGTTGACGACCACCTGGCGGAGCCGGTGGGGGTCGCCGGCCAGGAAGTTGGGCACGTCGGCGGCGACGTGGGCGGCCAGCTCCAGCCCCTTCTTGTGGGCCCGGGCGGCCAGGGTGGCGACGGTGTCGTCCAGCGTCTCCCGGAGGTCGAAGTCGATCCGCTCCAGGTCGAGCTTGCCGGCCTCGATCTTGGAGAAGTCGAGGATGTCGTTGATGACCGTCAGGAGGTGGTCGGCCGACGACTTGACCAGGCCCAGATATTCCCGCTGGTCGCCGGTCAGGTCGGTGTCCAGGGCCAGCTCGGTCATCCCGATGATGCCGTTGAGCGGGGTCCGGATCTCGTGGCTCATGTTGGCCAGGAACTCGCTCTTGGCCCGGGTGGCGGCCAGGGCGACGGCGTTGGCCTCCCGCAGGGCGGCCTCGGCCCGCCGCTCGGCGTCGATGTCGGTGTGGACCCCCACCCACTCCCGGATGCCGCCGGCCTTGTCCAGGATCGGCACCGCCCGGGCGAGCATGTGCCGGAACTCGCCGTCGGCCCGCCGCAGCCGGTGCTCGACCTGGTAGACCGACCGGGCGGCGACCGCCGCCGACCACGCCCGGGCGGTGTGCGGCCGGTCGGCCGGGTGGACGGCGTCCAACCAACCCGACCCCCTCAGCTCGTCCCACGTCTGGCCGGTGAACGCACTCCACCCGGGCTGCTCGGTCTCGAACCCCCCGGACGCCGGGGTGTGCCAGACGATCGCCGCGGTCGCGTCGATCAGCGACCGGTAGCGCTCCTCCTCCAGCCGGAGGGCCTCTTCGGCCAGCTTCCGGGCGGTCACGTCCCGGGTGATCCCGAACGTCCCGATGACGGCCCCGTCCGGGTCTCGCAGCGGCAGCTTGGTGGTCACCCCCCAGGTCGGGGTGCCGCCGGCCCACGTCTCCTTCTCCTCCTTGGCCACCATCGGCCGGCCGGTCCGCATGATCTCCCGCTCGTCCTCGAACGCCGGCCGGGCGTGCTCGTCGGTGAAGAAGTCGAAGTCGGACAGGCCGACGGCCGCGGCCGGGTCGGCCAGCCCGTGCCGGGCGGCCAGGGCCTTGCTCACCCGGATGAACCGGCTCTGGGCGTCCTTGAAGTAGACGCTGTCCGGGATGGTGTCGAGCAGGCTGTGCAACAGGTGCCGCTCGAACGCCGCCTCGTCCTCGGCCTGCCGCCGCTTGAGGAACTGGCCGAGCTGGCTGCCGACGGCCGCCAGGGTCAGGAGGAGGTCCGGGTCCGGGTCCTGGGCCTCCCGGTCGAAGAACTCCAGGACGCCGAGCGTCTCGCCGCCGACCGCGACCGGCAGGGCGAAGGCGGCCCGCAGCCCGTCCCGGGCGGCCGCCGCCGCCCGCGGGAAGTTCGGGTCGGCGGCCACGTCCCGGACCCAGGCCGGCTTGCCGTCGGCCCAGACCCGGCCGGGCAGCCC
>JAIEQN010000202.1 GCA_019747685.1 Gemmataceae bacterium | reverse complement strand
GGGCTCACGCCCTGGGCTACGGGCTGCCCGCCCCCTCCGGGGGCTCGAGAGTCTCGAGCCCCCGGAGGGGGCGGGCAGCCCGTAGCCCAGGGGTGACAACCCCTGGCCCGCCTGCCGACCCTTCCGGAACGGCCTCTCACTTCTGGCATCAGCCGCAGCCTTCGCCCAGGTTGTTCTTGAGCAGCTCGGCCCGCAGGGCGGCCCCGCCCTTCACGGCCACCACCTCGCCGGGCAGAAGCCCGGCGGCGATCTCGGCCTGCTTGTCGTCCCGGAACCCGACCCGGACCGTGCGGACGTGGAACACCTTCGGGCTGCCGTCCGTCAGGTAGTTCCGGTCCCGGACGAAGACGACGTGGCAGCACCCCTCCCAGTGGACGGCCCCGGCCGGGACCACCACGGCCGCTTTTTCTTCCCGGAGGATGACACGGCCGGCCCCGAAGGTGTTGGCCCGCAGCCGGCCGTCGGGGTTGTCCACCACCGCCCGGACTCGGACGGTTCGGGTCTTCGGGTCGGCCTCGCTGCTGACCCAGGTGATCGTCCCGGCCGCCTCCGACCCGGCCCCGTCCGGGCGGAACCGGACCGGCCGGCCGAGGGCCACGGCCGTCAGGTCCTCCAGCCGGAGGTCGAGGTTGACCCAGACCTGCCGGGGGTCCACCACCACGAACAGTACCTTCGTGGTGTCCACCACCTCGCCGGCCACCACGTCCCGGGTGACCACCAGCCCGTCGAACGGGGCGGTCAGGGGGAGGAGATTTCCGGTCGTCGTCTTCGGGTCGAACGTCCCGGCCAGGGCTTTCGGCAGCCCGAGGAAGTGGAGCCGCCCGGCCAGTTGGTCGTCCGCCACGTCCCGCAGGTCGTCCGGGTTGACCGGCAGCCCGAGGTTGGTCAACGCCTGCTGGGCGGTGGTCAGCCGGATGCGGGCCTCGGCGGCGGCGGCCTCGGCGGTCAGGAGTTCCTGGCGGCCCCCCGCCCCGGCCCCGCTGACCCCCTGGGTCATGGCCAGCAGCCGGTCCCGGTGCCGCCGCTGGACGAAGGCTTGCAGGAACTCGGCCTTCGCCCGGCCGACCTCGGCGGCGTCCACCAGGGCCACCACCTCGCCGACCTCGGCCCGCTCCCCGACCTGCTTGAAGGCCCGGAATACGCTGCCCGGCACCCGGGCCGACAGCCGGGCCGTCCGGGTCTGGTCGTACACGATCTCGCCGTTGCCGGTGACGGCTTCTACGACGGGGGCGGTCCACACCGGCTCGACCACCACCCCGGCCTTCTCGACCTCCTCCGGCCCGGCGTACTGGATGCGGCGTTTGTGGAGCCGGCACCGGCTGGAATTTTCGGCCCGCTCGGTGAACGCCAGGGACCGCCCGGCCCGGTCGAGGTCGGCCGGGGTGACGACCGGCCGCCGGCCCGTCTGGGCGACCTCCGGGTGGCACAGCGGACACTCGTGGACGCCGTGTTGCTTGCACCAACCGAACGCTTCCGGCCGGGGCAGGAGGTCGGGGTTGCACTCCACGCAGACCGACTCCGGGACGCTGTGTTCCTCGCACCAATCCTACTCCGCCGGCTCCTGGTGGCCGGCGAGGGCGGAGAACTTCGGCATCGTCCAGCCGGTCGAGTGACCCCAGGCCAGAAGGCCGCCGAGGGTGGTGAACACCCGGAGCGGCGGCAGGCTGCGGGCCAACTGACGGACCAGGCCGAGGCCGATCCGGCGGCGTGGGCGGGCTGCTGAGGCGGGCGGGTCACGGTCGGCCCGGACCGGCGGGTTCAGAGTCTCCAGCACGGGAAATCTCCCGATGGGTGGCGGGGTAGACCGGACGCCCGGGACGCCGAAGGCGTCGTGGCCCGGGCAGCAGCCATGAAACAGACCACACGACCGTCAGGCGGGTGTGTCGGCGCCCGATGTGGGTCGCCGCGTCCCGAGGACGCTCGGTGGCAGTGCTAGATCAGGAGGGTGCGGAACGTGACGTAGCGAGGGGTGGACGTGGAGACGACGGTGAGTCGCGACCGGAGGTAGGGCCGGCCTTCCGGCGGGGCGGACGGGACCAGCCCGACCGGGGCGGCCTCGTCATCCACCGGCACGTCGGCCGTGACCAGCTTGTCGAACGGGGCGGTGCAGTAGGCGTGACAGCAGGAGTCGTGGCCCCGGTCGGCCGGCAGCCAGGGGGTTGTCTCTCACACTGCGGACGGCGAAGTCCTGGGCGACAGCCGAGGCATCTTGGTCGTGGGCCTGGGCGGCTCGCCTGGGGCACGTCGAGCAGCACCCGACCGAGGCGGATTCTAGACCATCATGGGGGCGGGCGGTGGCCGTTTCCGTACGGGCTGCGGCCGAGGTGAGCCAGCCCGGGATGCCGTACTTGCGGACGCACACGCCAGGCGGCAGGGGCGTCTGCACGGCAACCAGGATGAACACCACCGCCCGGGACATTACCACCCGCTCGATCCACGCCGGAACGACCCGACCCCCTCTACGTAACCCGAAAAGGGCCTGGCCGTCAACTCGGTCATCGAGGCGGTGTCCCGCCGGCGATACGATCAGGCCGCCGGAAGCTCACCGACCAGCTAAACTAGCCGGGATCAAGGGACTAGGGTCTGTCTCGCTAATCACCGGGCCAGGTAGAGTCGGATGAACGCGAGCCGCACCATCGCCGCGAAGTT
>JAIEQN010001133.1 GCA_019747685.1 Gemmataceae bacterium | reverse complement strand
GGTGCCGGCGATCGACTCGGCCGCGGCGGCGGCCGCGGCCGCCTGCTCGGCGGCCAGCCGGTCGGCCTCGGCGGCCTCCTCCCGGGCCAGTTGCTCGGCCGCCCGCCGCTCCTCCTCGACCGACTTGTCCATCGCGTCGGAGTACTCCTCGGCGTACATCACGACCTCGTCGGCCGGCTCCTCCCCCAGCCCGCTGAACTCCGACAACTCCTTGGCGTCGGTCATGGTCAGGTCGTTGTACGACAGAAACCCTTCCTCGATGAGCGCGGTGGTCAGCTCCGGGCTGGCGTGCGGGAGCTGGCCGAACCACCGCTCGGCCCGCTCGATCGCCTCCCCCAGCTCGTCGTGGGTCATGATCTCGATGTCCCACCCCACGAGCTTGGAGGCCAGCCGGACGTTCTGCCCCCGCCGGCCGATGGCCAGGGAGAGCTGGTCGTCGGTGACCAGGACGATCGCCCGGCCGAGCTTCTGGTACGTAAAGACCTCGCTGATCTGGGCCGGCTGGAGGGCGTTCGGGATGAGCACCTGGAGGGCGTCGTTCCACCGGACGATGTCGATCCGCTCGCCGTTCAGCTCCTCGATCACGTTCTTGATCCGGCTGCCGCGGACGCCCACGCAGGCCCCCACCGCGTCGACCTTCATGTCGATGCTGGTGACGGCCACCTTCGACCGGTAGCCGGCCTCCCGGGCGACCGCCCGGATGTCGATGATCCGCTCGCCGATCTCGGGGATTTCCTCCTCGAACAGGGCCCGGACGAAGTCCGGGTGGCAGCGGCTGAGGACGATCTTGACCCGCTGGCCCTGGCGGCGGACCTCCAGGACGACGGCCTTGACCCGCTCGCCGACGTGGAAGCTCTCGCCGGGGATTTGCTCGCTCCGCGGCAGGAGGGCTTCGGACTTGCCCAGCGACAGGATGGCCGTCCCGGCGTCGACCCGGGTGACGGTGCCGACCAAGAGCTCGCCCTTGCGGCCGCTGAACTCGTTGTAGACGGTGTCGCTCTCGGCCTCCCGGATCTTCTGGATCATCATCTGCTTGGCCGACTGGGCGGCGATCCGGCCCAGGGTCTCGGGGTCCAGGTCCTGGTCCTGGTAGCGGGCGACGATGTGCCCGGTGGACTGGTCGATCTGGACGAACGCCCCCTCCTCGACCCCGAAGTGCCGCTCGGCGGCCAGCTTGATCGCGTCCTCGATCCCCTTAAAGATCGTCTCCCGGGGGATCTTCTTCTCCTCGTGCATCAGGTCGACCAGCTTGAGCAGCTCGCGGCCGATGTCCTTCTTCGTCGACATGTCGCCGTCTCCCGGTGGGGCGGGGCCTCGGTCGGTGGTTCTTGGTGGCACAGGCCTCCCGGCCTGTGTTCGGTCGCGCCGCACAGGCCGGGAGGCCTGTGCCACCGAAGACAACAAACGGGGGGCTCGCGCCCCCGCTCGCCGGGATCACGGGCGGTCGGTTGGCGTCGCGGGGAAGCGCCGACCGCGGCGGCGGACCGGAGGGGCCGACCCGCGGGCCGGGACTGCTCCCGGGTCGCGGGGCGAACCGCCGTCCGCTCCCGACCGGTCGGGCCGGGGTTGACCCGGCGGGACGTGTCAGAGCGTGAGACCGGCCCGGGAACCGGGCCGACTCCGGGGAATCGCCGCCAGCCGCGACCCGAATGCGAGAACACCGGCCGCGGGGGCCGGTGCGATCGGGCGGGTCGCGGGTGACACGGGTATTGTTGGCGGACCGTGCCCCGGAAGCAAGGGGGTTCCGGCGGAGATTTTTCCGGGGCCGCACAGGCCGGGAGGCCTGTGCCACCAAAGCCCGGGTCTTGGTGGCACAGGCCTCCCGGCCTGTGCGGCCATGCTCACGGCCGGCGTAGCACCCAAACCAGATACCCGATGGCGAAGACGGCCAGCCCGCCGCCGGCCGCGGCGAGGGCCGTCACCGGCAAACCCCCGACGGCGTCCGGGGCCGCGGCCGGGTCAGCGTCGACCCAGTCAACGATCTCGTGGACGACCGGCGGGCGGTGGACCGGGGCCTGGTCGTGGTGCCGGGTGAAGTACACCTCGTCCGTCCCGGGCCGGGGGCTGGAACGGTCCTCGAACTCGGTCAGGGTCAGGTCGCCGGCCGGCCGCCCGGCGGGCAGCTTGGCGGCCGTCAGGGCGTCGGGCGGGACCGTGTCGGCCCAGACCCGGGCGGCCGGCCAGACGCCGTCGCCGCCGAGGGTGCCGTGGGCCACCCCGTCCGGGGCGACGAAGAACACCCGCAAGAGCCGGCCCGGCCGCCGCTCCGGGGGCACCGGGTCGTCGGGCCGCTCGGCCCGCTGGTCGGCCGGCTCGCGGTACGGGTAGAACGGCCGGCCGGTCGTGAAGGACATGCGGACGGGCGGGTTGTCGACGCCGGTCCCGCCGGGGGCGGCGGCGACCTTGAAGCAGGTCAGCACCCAGCCGTGCTCGACGTACCACTTGAGCCAGTCGGCCAGGGCCGGGCCGAAGGCGTAGCCGCGGTCCTTCAGCCACCCGGCCAGGACATCCGCCCCGGCGGCGGCCGTTTCCCCTTCGCCCCGGCGGAAGGCGAAGACGGTGGCGTCGTACCCGCCCACCTTCTGTTGCCCCAGCACCTCGACCTCGCCCGAGGGGGCCGGGGCGGCCGCCCCCACGGCCCGGCTGG
>JAIEQN010000792.1 GCA_019747685.1 Gemmataceae bacterium | reverse complement strand
CCGCCGGGCTGGCCCGGGTCCGCCGGCGGGCCTGACCGACGACCGGCCGGGGGCGGCCCGCCCCCGGTCAGTTCGCGTTCGGGAACTGCGGTGCCAGCCGACCACCCGGCCGGTTTCCGGGCGACGTTCGGCGGGTCCGACGCCGAGAAGGAGGCGGGCCGACGGCAGTTCGGTGTTGACGCCCGCCGGCCCGCACGGCATACGGCCGACCGAACTCCTTCATCCGATCGCGGCGGCCGCGAACCAGCCGGGGGCGGCATGGGCCGGAGAGTCGGCGTCCCCGTCTTGGCCGCCGGCTGGCTCGGCTTCGCCGTCGGGTGTACGACCGTCGCTGACGGGGCGGCCGCGATCGAGAACCGTATCGTCTTCTTCCCGCACCCTTACCCGATCGGCGATTGGACCCCCGACCCGCGGGTCGAGGACGTGTTCGTCGAGACCCCGGACGGTGTCCGTCTTCATGGCTGGCTCGCCGAGGCGGACCACGGTTCGCCGCGGGCGGTCGTCCTGTTCAACCACGGGAACGGCCGCAACATCACCACCCGCCGGCACGTCCTCGAGCTGTTCCGCGACCGGATGCACGCCACCGTCCTCGTCTACGACTACCGCGGGTACGGTAGGAGTACCGGCCGGCCGACCGAGGCCGGGGTGCTGGCCGACGCCCGGGCCGCCCGGCGGTGGCTGGCCGCCCGCACCGGCGTCCGCGAGGGCGACATCGTGTTGGCCGGGCACTCGCTCGGCGGCGGGGTGGCGGTCGACTTGGCGGCGGCCGACAACACCCGCGGGCTGATCCTGGAAGGGACGTTCACCAACCTGCCGGACGTGGCCGGCAGCCACGTCCGGCTACTCCCCTTCCGGACGGTCATGCAGGCCCGGCTCGATTCGCTCGCCAAAATCCGGGGCTACCGCGGGCCCCTCCTCCAGGTCCACGGCGACGCCGACCGGGTCGTTCCCTACGCCCTCGGTCGGGAGCTGTTCGCCGCGGCCAACGGGCCGAAGCGGTTCGTCACCGTTCCCGGCGGCGACCACAACAACCTGTACACCCCGGAGTACGTCCGGGCACTCGACGAGTTCCTCGGCGCGCTTCCGCCGGGCGACTCTCGCCCGGCGGGCGGCCGCTGACCCCGGCCGCCCGCCGGGTGTCGCGGTCAGTTCGCGTTCGGGAATTCGAGCCGGGCCAGGTAAAGCATCCGCCGGTCGCCCCGCTTGTGGTAGTCCTCCAGCAGGACGCCCATGTCCGGCTCCAGCACCCGCGGCTTCCACCCGATCGGCGGGCCGCCGTTGAGCAACACCTTGACCGGCTTCGACCAGTCGATCATGTCCTTGCCGAGCCAGACCGACACCTGGCGGACCCCCTTGGCCCGGACCGACACCACGTTCCCGGTGACGATGTCGCCCTCGATCTCGGCCGGGGTCGGGGTGGTCCGCGGCCGCTCCGGGTTGGTCAGGTTCCGCGGGTCGATCCGGTCGGCCCCGAGCCAGTAGAACCGGTCGTCCGACGGCCGCTGGGTCTGCCACGGGAACCGCCGGCCGGCGTCCAGCTTCAGGGTCGCCGCCCCGGTCGGCCGGGCCTTCCGGCCCATCCAGTCGAACATCACAGGGACCTCGGCCGGGAACCACTCGACCCCGCGGCCCTTGTACACCACCTGGATGGCCGGGAACCCGTTGGGCATCCACCGCTCGAACACGTACCGCAGGGGCTGGTTGCCCTCGGCGTACTGGCCGGTGACGACGTAGAACGGGAGCTTCTGGGCGTTCTGCCAGTAGTTCTTGAAGAACCCCTGCCACCGCGGGGTCGGGCCGACCGCCACCACCCCGGCGAACAGGTCCGGGTGGGACGCCCCGACGTCCATCGCCGCGTCCGCCCCGGCCCCGAACCCGAGCACGAACACCCGGTCGTTGTCCACGGTGAAGTGCTTGACCGCGTCCCGCAGCGGGCCGGTGACGAAGTCGTGGTCCTCGGCCTTCCACTCCCACCCGGCCTTGCCGCCGAACGCCCCGGCCCAGGCCGGGGCGACGACGACGTACCCGTGCCGGTCGGCCTCGGCGGCCACCGCCCGGATCATCTGCTCCGGGTCGAGGGCGGCGTGTCCGAGGACGATCAGCACCGGGTAGGCCCGGCCGTGCTGGTACTCCGGCGGCAGGCGAACCAGGTATTCGAGCCCGGCCGGGTGCTCGTTGTGCGGGCCGGTCTTGCGGCGGTAGATGCCCTCGGGGACGCCGTTGCCGGCCCGGACCGGGGTGCCGGTGCGGGCGGCCGGGTCCTCCGGCTCGGCCGGCGGGAGGAGCGAGACGACCTGGGCCAGCTCGTCCAGCCCGAGCGGGTAGGCCCGCTTGTAGTCGAGCAGGACCCGGGTGCGGCCGTTGATCGTCGGTTCCCGCTGGTAGGCCAGGACGGCCTCCCGGGCGGTCCAGATTTTGGCCGCCTCGTCCGGCCGGGGGGTCGCCCCGTTCTTCCCCTTGGCCCACCCGCTGACGGCGACGGCCAGCAACTCCTCCGTGGACTTGGAGGCCGGCTTGCCGGCCGCCCGCTCCTTCTCGGCCTGGCCGGCGAGGTCGACGAAGTAGGCGACCCGGCCGGCGGTGTCCGGGTGGAGTTCGGCCCGGACCTGCTCGGCGGTGTACGT
>JAIEQN010000399.1 GCA_019747685.1 Gemmataceae bacterium | reverse complement strand
TTCCGGTGGTACACCTGGTAGCGGTGCATGTGGCCGCAGAAGACGGTGTACTTCCGCCCGGCCAGGGCCTTCTCGACCTCCAGCCAGCCGTTCTTGTCCAGCTCCTTGTAGGCCCAGATCGGCTGGTGCAGGATCACGAACGTCCACCGCACCCCCGTGTTGGCGGCCAGCGTCTTCTTGACCCACTCCCGCTGCTCCGGGTCGATCGTCGCCAGGCCGGTGTCCTGCGGGTTTTCGGAGCACAGGCAGAGGAACAGGGCGTTCTTGTAGACGAAGTGGTAGTACCGCTTGCCGTACCGCTCGCCCCACTTGGCCGCCATCACCGGGTTGGCCCGGTCGTGGTTCCCGGGGACGTAGAAGAACGGCATCTCGAACTTCTTGACGTACCCGTCGAACTGGTCCCACTGGCCGGCGATCACCTCCTCCTTGACCGTGTACCCCTCGATCAGGTCGCCGACCGACATCACGAACTCGGGCTGGAGCAGGTTGACCTGGTGGACGGCCCGGCTGAACACCTTCTCCCGGTGCCCGCCGGTCCGGTCGGAGACGACCGCGAACTGGAACTGCTCCGGGTCGGCGTTGACCTTCAGGTTGGTCCACGGGTTCTTGTCGGCGGACTCGATTTGCAGGGCGTTGGGGTCGGTCGGGCGGGCGGCGGCCGGGTCGCGGGACTGGGACAGGCTGACGGCCGCGACCAGGGCGGCCAGCACCCCGCCGCCGAGCAGCAGCTTCTTCATGGGCAGCGTCTCCGGCGTGGCAGCGAGCGGGACGGACCACAGGAGAGGATAGCCGCACGATGAGCGCGGAACAGCGAGAAACCGGGCGTTTACGGAATCTTTATGTGGGGTTCATGCCACGGCCGGGGCGTACTTCCGGACCACCGCCCGGGCGGTCCGCAGCCCGTCCACCGCGGCCGACACGATCCCACCGGCGTACCCGGCCCCCTCGCCGACCGGGTACAGCCCCGGCACGCCCGGCGACTCGCGGGTCTCCGGGTCGCGGTCGATCCGCACCGGCGAACTGCCCCGGGCCTCCGGTCCGGTCAGCACGGCGTCGCGGAGGAACCGCCCCTGCCACCGGCGGTCCATCTGCGGCAGCCCGTGCCGCAGCGACTCGACCACCACCGGCGGCAGCACCTCCCGCAGGTCGGCCGACACGATGCCCCGCGGGTAGCTGCTCGGCGGCGTCCCGGGCGTGACCCGCTGCCGGAGGAAGTCTGTGGCCCGCTGGACCGGCGCGGCATACGTCCCCCGCCCGACCTCGAAGGCCACCTGCTCGTACCGCTCCTGAAGCCGCATCCCGGCCAACACGTCCGGCCCGCCGAACTCCTCGACCGGGATGGTCACGACGAGGCCGCTGTTGGCGAACGGTGAGTCCCGCTTGCTCAGGCTCATCCCGTTGGTGCAGAAGTAGCCTTCCTGCGACACGCTCGGGATGACGTGCCCGCCGGCGCACATGCAGAAGGTGAACAGGTCGTGCCCGCTCCGGGCCACCAGCGAGTAGTCGGCGTTCCCCAGCACCGGCTCGTACTCCCGGTGCCGGTGGCCGAACTGGACTTCGTTAACGAGTGCCTGCGGGTGTTCGACCCGGACGCCGAACTGGAACGGCTTGGGGGTCATCGGCACCTTCCGGTCGGCCAGCATCTGGAAGGTGTCGCGGGCGCTATGGCCGGTGGCCAGGACCACCACCGACGCGGGGATGAAGTCGGACGAGGTGGCCACTCCGTTCAACCCAGTTGCGTCGAACTGCAAGTCTTCCACCTTCGTGAGGAAGCGGACCTCGCCGCCGTAGCCTTCGATCCGCTGCCGCAGGGCCTTGACCACGGCCGGCAGCCGGTTGCTGCCGAGGTGCGGGCGGTGGTAGTAGAGGATGTTCGGCCGGCCGGGCTGCTGCCCCTTGCACTCGGCGAACAGCTCCAGCACCCGGAGTACGTCCGGGCCGGTCCCGCGGCAGGTCAGCTTGCCGTCGGAGAACGTCCCGGCCCCGCCCTCGCCGAACAGGTAGTTGCTCTCCGGGTGGAACTCGCCGCCGCCGTCGAACCGCTTCACGTCCCGGATGCGGTCGTTCACCCGGGTGCCGCGCTCCAGCACGACCGGCCGGTAGCCCAGCAGGGCGAGGAAGTACGCGCAGACCAGCCCGCCGGGGCCGGACCCGACGACGACCGGCCGATGGGGGAGCGGGTTCGGCCCGGGGTCGGGCATGGCGAACGGCGGCTCGTCCACCACCTCGACCTGGCACCCGCCCCGGGCCGGGCTGGCCCACCGGTCGGCCACCCGCAGCTCGTCTTCGGGCAGGGAGAGATCGACGTTGTAGACGAACCGGAGCTGCCGCTTGTCGCGGAGGTCGAGGGCCTTGCGGACGACCCGCCACGGGCCGAGGTCGGCCGGCGTCACGCCCAGCGCCCGGGCCAGGTGGCCGGGCAGCATGGCTTCCGGTTCTTCAACGGGGACGGTCAGATTCGAGACGCGAAGGGACATGCGGGGAGTTTAGAGGGGGCGGACCAGACCAGCCACAGATGAAGACAGATGAGACACAGATAAAACACAATTGCCGTGTTGAAGACATCTAGCCCCCGGCGTCTCGGTGTTGTAACCCGGCGGCATGAGGACGAGCGGACGGAAT
>JAIEQN010000770.1 GCA_019747685.1 Gemmataceae bacterium | reverse complement strand
CGGCCGGGGCATGCCCCCCGGGCCGCTCAGCCGGCCGTCCGCCGCCGGCGGGCCCACCCGGCCAGGCCGGCCGCCCCGATCCCGACCAGGGCCAGGCTGGCCGGCTCCGGCACCGACTGCACCGACACCAGGTCGATCAGGTTGCCGACCGTCGAGCTGCCGTCCAGGGAGGTGAACGTCAGTTGGGTGGAGGCCGCGTTGGCGATGAAGGTGAAACTGCTGGTGGTGAAGTTGACCACCCCGGTGTCCACCCGGGAGTCGATCACCGACCCGGCCGTCCCGAAGTCGAGCTGGAGCGACTGGATGAACGGGCCGAACGGCCGGGCCGAGTACAGGTAGCTGACCACGTAGGCCTGGCCCGGGACGGTGGCGAACGGGTCGGACACCACGGTGGCCGCCCCGCCCAGGGCGTCCAGCTCGATGTACTGGTCCCCGGCCGGGGTGCCGTTGCCGGGCCCGAGGAGGAAGTTGCTCTGGAGCTCGATCACGTCGACGGTCGCCGTCCACCCGGGGATGGACCCGGTGAACAGTAGGCCGTCCGGGCCGATGTCCGGCTCCTCGAAGCTGCCGTTGGTGAGCAGGGCGGCCCGGGCGGACGAACCGGCGAGGGCGAGGGCGAGGGCGAGCAGGATGCGCTTCGTCATGGGTCCGGTTTCCTCTCGTGAGCGCTGCGAGACGACGCACCGCGGGGCGGCCGCGGCACCGGCCGGCGGGTCGCGCGGGTGCGACCGGCCGCGACGCCACCCTATCCGCCTCCGGACGACCGGACAAACGAATTCTCAGCAGATTTGCGAAACTCGCGCCACCCTCACAATCCGGGCCGCGCCGGGTGTGGCCCGACCTCAGCCGCCGGCCCCCGGACCGGCCGCCCGGACCCGGTCCCGCTCGCGGCCGACGTAGGCCAGCAGGTCCCGGGCGAACGGGCCGTCGAGCTGCACCAGGGACAGGTCGAGGTCTTCGACGACCAACTGCAACAGCAGCACGTCCCCGTCGTCGGCGAACGCCGGCCCCAGCCCGCAAAAGAAGAACCCGTCCGCCTCGGCCGCCCGGCAGACCGCGGCCGCCCCCGGCTGGGCCAGCGGGAGTTCCAGGGTCACGGCCCTCGCCCCCCGGCCGACCAACTCCCGCCCGGCCCGGCGGACGGCCGCGGCCGTGTCCGCCCCCACCCGCCGCACCCGGACCGTCCCGGCCTGCACCGGCCCCTCGTACTCCACCTCCACCTCGCCCACCCCCGCGGGCGACCCGGCCGGCCGCACCTCGACCGGGACGCCGTACTGGCCGGCGATCCGGGCCACCACCTCGGCGTGGGGCGTGTCCTCGTGGACCACGCCGGCCGGCCGGCGGAGGTACTCGAAGTACAGGACGAAGCTCATCCGCTGGGGCAGCGGCTCGGGCAGGTTGTGGAAGGTCCGCGGCCACAGCCCCAGGGCGACCCCGCACGGCTTGGCCCCGAAGTGCTCCTCGGCCTTCTGGGAGAAGACGTGGTTGGTCACCGGGTAGCCGACCAGCCCGGCCAGCCCGAGCCCGACCGCCTCCCCGCGGAGGACCACCCGCATCCGCTCCAGGAGCTGGTGGTGCCGGCACGGCGGGGCCACGATCGCGTCGCTGGCCTCGGCGACGGCCCCCGGGCGGGGCCGCTCGACGGCGTAATGGCCGACCACCCCGCCGGCCGGGTCGAGGGCGACGACGGAGACGAGCTGCCCGTCCTCGTTCAGCCGGACGATGCGGCCGGGGTGGTACAGGTCGGGCGGGTAGTAGGTGGCCCCGTACACCGACTCGACCAGCCGGGCCACCCCGGCCGCGTCGTCGGGGTGGAACGGCCGGACGGTGTACGCCTCCGCGGCCGGCCCGGGCGGCGAGTCATCCACGGAACGGTCCTCCCTCCAGGTCGGCTCGGTCCGCGTAAACGCTCGACCCGCCGCGGTCACTACTTCGGGTCGGCCACGCGCCAGGCTCCCTTCTCGAACTCGTACTTCACGCCGGTGTCGAACCCCTCGGCTGTCTTGTTCCCGCCCACCGGTAACTGGAACGCCGCTCGGTCCTGGTTCCGGACCCGGACCAGCCGGCCGTCGAGCAGGATCATCAGAGCGTCCCGCCCGTCCCGGTTGTCGTACACCGCGTCGACCATCCCATCGGCGTCGATGTCGAAGTACCGACACCCCTTTAACCAGACGGTGAACCGGACGGCCTTCCCCTGCCCGTCCTTTTGAACCTTGAACTCGCCGTGCCCGTCGCTGACCAGGGTGTGCCCCAACCCGCCGTCCACTTCCCAGATCCGCACCGCCCCGTCTTCCAGCGGGACGGTGTACCCGGACACGTTCCCGCCGGGGTGGTGGCTGACCCGAACCACCACTGCCCGCTCGTACATGCCCCCGATCAGGGTCCATTCCGGGCCGAACTTCCGCGGCGGGTCGGCAACCGCCAGCGTCGCCGCCCACCCGGCGGCCCCGGCCGCTCCGACCATCACCGCCATGAGCGCGAGCCGCACGGGCCACCTCCTCGGGCTAAACATCGAGTCCCGGCCGCCGCACCGCCGGGGTCCTGCTCTAGGGTCTGTCTCGCTAATCACCGGGCCAGGTAGAGTCGGATGAACGCGAGCCGCACCATCGCCGCGAAGTTG
>JAIEQN010000941.1 GCA_019747685.1 Gemmataceae bacterium | reverse complement strand
TACGTCGCCGAAACGGACCTGCTGGCCACCCGCCGGTTCAAGCGGGTCGGCATCCCGGACGTGTTCCCGAGCGTCTATGGCGACCAGAACGGGATGATGAAGAAGTACGGCGTCTCGGCCGAGGCCGTCGCCGAGACGGCGCAGGGGCTGTTGAAGTCCCGCCCCGGGAAGTCGATCCGGGTGGCGGCATAGGTTTGCACAGGCCGGGAGGCCTGTGCCACCAGGAAACCAGGGTTTCGGTGGCACAGGCCTCCCGGCCTGTGCGACCCCAGCAAGGACGCTCATGGGCCGGCTGCTCAACATCGTCAACCAGCTCCACCGGCGGACGGCCCGGGACTACGTCGGGCGGATGGCCGACGCCAAGGTCCACTGCGCCGAGGTGGCCCGCCGGTTCGACCGCGACTACTGGGACGGCGACCGGCGGTACGGGTACGGCGGGTATCGGTACGACGGCCGGTGGGCCGTCGTGGCGAAGCAGCTCGTCGAGACGTACAAGCTGGCCGACGACGCTCGCATCCTGGACGTGGGGTGCGGCCGCGGGTTCCTGCTCTACGAACTGACCAAGCTGCTGCCGGAGGCGACCGTGGCCGGCTTCGACGTGTCGCAGTACGCCCTGGACACGGCCAAGGACGAGGTCCGGGACCGGCTGCACCTCGGCCGGGCCGAAGACCCGTTTCCTTATCCCGACAAGTCGTTCAATCTCGTCATCTCGCTCAACACCCTGCACAACCTGCCGGTCCCGCAGGTGGTTGCGTCGCTGAAGGAGTTCGAGCGGGTCGGGAAGAATAAGTACCTGGTGGTCGAGAGCTTCCGGGACCCGGAGGAGCTGTTCAACCTCCAGTGCTGGGCCTTGACCTGCGAGACGTTCCTCCGCCCCGAGGGTTGGGCCTGGGTGTACGGCCTGGCCGGGTACACCGGGGATTACGAGTACATCTACTTCGAGCCGCCGGCCGCGCCGGTCGCCAAGTCCGCCTGACCTCCCGCACCTCCGACCCGCCAGGGGACCACGATGGCCATCGGCAACGGGCACGCCAACGGCACTGCCGCCCGGAAGACCCGGGAGACGCAGTACCAGCACGAGATCGACATTGCCGAGCGGGAGGGGTTCGCCCGGTTCGGGCTGATGAGCAACCAGGTGTGGCGGGACGACCCCCGCCGGCTGGTGTTCCTCCTGTCCCGGTACAAGTTCGTGGCCAAGATGCTCGCGGGCAAAGACCGCGTGGTCGAACTCGGGTGTGCCGATGCGTTCGGCACCCGGCTCGTCCAACAGGCCGGGTGCCGGGTGACGGCCTGCGACTTCGACCCGGTGTTTCTGGCCGACGCCAAGGAGCGGATGGCCGCGGACGGCTGGCCGTGCCCGCTGGTCGAGCACGACATCCTGTCCGGCCCGGTCCCGCCGGCGAACTTCGACGCCCTCTACTCGCTCGACGTGTTCGAGCACATCGTCCCCGAACGCGAGGACCGGTTCGTCGGCAACATCGCCCGGACGCTGAACGCGGGCGGGGTCGCGGTCATCGGCTCGCCGTCGTTGCAGTCGCAGGCCTACGCCTCGCCCCCGAGCAAGGCCGGGCACGTCAACTGCAAGGACGGGGAGGAGTACCGGCGGGTGATGCTCCGGCACTTCGGCAACGTCTTCCTGTTCTCGATGAACGACGAGGTGGTCCACACCGGGTTCGGCCCGATGGCCCACTACCTGCTGGCCCTGTGTACCGGGCCGAAGGGCTGACCGGCGGTCCCCCACGGAGGGCGGCGATGGAGTTCTGGCGGCAGATCAACGACGGCCGGGGGTACGCCCTGGAAGCCCTCACGCCGGACGAGCTGGCCGCCGTCCGGGGGATGATTACCGACCAGTACCTCGACGGCCTGCGGGAAGCGGCCCCCGGCCTGGTCAACCGGGCCGAGGCGGTCGGCCTCGACCAGTACCACACCCTGCCGATCCCGTTCGACCACGGCTCGTTCTGGGAGAAGCGGCGGCGGGTGCTGCCCGCGTCGGCCATCCCGGCGTTCGAGCGGATGGGGTTCTTCCGCCGCATCCGCGACCGGCTGCCGTCGGCGTCGGTCTACCACGACGACCTGATGTGGCGGATCGTCCGCCCCGGCCAGCCGTCGGACATCGGGCCGGTCCACGCCGACAAGTGGTTCTGGGACGCCGGGAACGGGTCGATCCCGGCCGGCCACGACCGGTTCAAGATCTGGGTCGGGGTCTGGACCGAGCCGGGGCTGAACGGTCTGAGTGTGAAGTCGTACTCTCACACGTCGGACAAGTGGAAGCACCACTTCGAGTTCAAGCACGGGAAGATGAAGCCGGTGCTGGACGAGTCGGCCGAGGCCCTGAACATGGAGCTGCTGCCGCTCCGGTCCGGGGAGATGGTGTTCTTCCACGACGCCCTGTTGCACGGCGGGGTGGTGAACGCGGCCCAGACCTGCCGGGTCAGCATCGAGCTGACGGTGGCGTACAAGGCGGAGGAAGGCGAGCGGCTGCTGGCCGCCGCCCGCAAGACGGCCGCCTGACGCCCCAAGGTCACACTCGGCGCGCGAGGCCCACCCGTCGGACGGGTGGGCCTCACCTTTTGGCGAGCGTGGCCGTCAGCCCCCAGTTTTCCAAGGTGGCACCGG
>JAIEQN010000288.1 GCA_019747685.1 Gemmataceae bacterium | reverse complement strand
AACCCCCGCCCGGTGCCAGTTCCCCCAGGAAGCGGGCCGTGAGTCCGACCCCCGACCCGTGGCCGCCGGCCGCCCCGACGACGCCGCTGGCCGTCCTGGTCAGCGGCGGGCTGGACAGCGCGGTCCTGCTCGCCGAGGCGGCCCGGACTTACCCCGCCGTCCACCCGGTCTACGTCCGCACCGGGCTGCTCTGGGAAGATGCCGAGCGGGCCGCCCTCGGCCGGTTCCTGGCGGCGATCCAGACCCCGGCCCTTCGCCCGCTCGTCGTCCTCGACCAGCCGTGCCGGGACCTGTACGGATCGCACTGGAGCGTCACCGGCGAGGGGACCCCGACCCCGGCCGACCCGGACGAGGCCGACTACCTGCCCGGCCGGAACGTCCTGCTCCTGGCCAAGCCGCTCCTGTGGTGCCTGTTGAACCACGTCCCCGAGCTGGCCACCGCCCCCCTGGCCGCCAACCCCTTCCCGGACGCCACCCCCGCCTTCTACGACAGCTTCGCCGCCGTCGTCGGCCGGGCGGTCGGTGGCTCGGTCCGGGTCCTCCGGCCGTTCGCCCACCTGACCAAACCGGAGGTCGTCCGCCGCGGCCGGTACCTGCCGCTGGAACACACCTTCTCGTGCAACCGGCCGGTCGGCGGCCGGATGTGCGGCCGGTGCAGCAAGTGCGGGGAACGCCGCCGGGGCTTCGCCGCCGCGGGCGTCGCCGATCCGACCGAGTACGCCGGGTGAGGTGGTCATGTTCCGGGTCACCAAGGAAATCCACTTCTGCTACGGCCACCGGCTGCTGGACTACGCCGGGAAGTGCCGGCACCTACACGGCCACAACGGCAAGGCGGTGATCGCCGTCGAGGCCCCGGCCCTCGACCGGCTCGGGATGGTGGTCGACTTCGGGGAGGTGAAGCGGCTGGTCGGGCGGTGGATCGACGACACCCTCGACCACACCATGCTGCTCCACCGCGACGACCCGATCATCCCGGAGTTGCGGAAGGCTGGCGAGCGGTACATCGAGCTGGACGTGAACCCGACGGCCGAGAACATCGCCCGGCTGATCTTCGACCACGCGGCCGGGGCCGGGCTGCCGGTGGTTGAGGTGACGCTATGGGAGACGGAGAACTCGTTCGCCACCTACCGGCCCGAACGGGGTACGGACAAGCCGATCACCATGCGGGAAGTCGCCGGGTCCAAGTAGGTAACGGGTTACGGCGTTGCGTGTTGTCTGCAACCACCCCACCCCCTCCCCCCCTCGTTTTTCACGGCGACCCTGTCATCTGCTGAACCACAACTCCGGTCACGACTTCCGCCCGTTTTTCGTGGCACGCCGGATGTCCGGGCGGTCATGCTCGACCGCATCGTTCACCACAACCCATTTTCTCCGTAACTCTTCCGTCGCCATCCGAGCAGTGCCGTATCCCCCACTGCTCGCCCCTCCCCTGTTTGGAGCGCCGGGCTAAGCCCAGTTGCCACTAGTATACATTAGACCACATCATTACTGGCCGGGGTGCCGGCGGCGGGCGGCCTGTCGTGAAGCACGCCCGCGGATGGGGGCTAGGAAGTGTCCGGGCCGGGGCCCGGGCTTTTGCTGACCCTTAATGTGTTGGAGGCGGTTCCTCCGATCCCCCGCCCGCCGCCGGCCGTATCGCCCGGCATCCGGGGGCTCACGCCCCCGCCCGCCGGTTCTTGATTCCACACTCCAAACTCCGAAGTCCGCATTATTCCGACGTGGCCGCCTTGCCCCGCTTCTTCTTCCCCTCGGCCGGGGCTGGCTCCGGGGCCTCGCCCATCGCCGCCAGCTCGGCCGCCGCGTCGGCCTCGTCCTTCGACATCTGCTCCAGGGCCTCGTTCTCGGCCGGCTTCGGCTTCCGCTTCTCCAGCACCGCCGCCGCGATCTCGTCCCGGACCGCGTGGTTCTCCCGCAGGAACTGCACGGCCTTGTCCTTCCCCTGGCCGAGCCGCTGGTCCTTGTAGCTGAAGTGGGCCCCGCTCTTCTCCACCACCTCGTCCTCCAGGGCCAGCTTCAGCACGTCCCCCTCGAAGTCGATCCCGCGGTCGTACAGGATTTCGAACTCGGCGTTGCGGAACGGCGGGGCCACCTTGTTCTTGACCACCCGGACCCGGGTCTCGGCCCCGATCGTCTCGTCCCCGTCCTTCACGTGCGTGACCCGCTTGGCCTCCATCCGGACGCTGGCGTAGAACTTCAGGGCCAGCCCGCCGGTGGTGGTGTTCGGGTCGCCGTACATCACCCCGATCTTCTGTCGGATCTGGTTGATGAACAAGAGGCACGTCTTGCTCTTGTTGACCGTCGGGCTGAGGATGCGGAGGGCCTGGCTCATCAGCCGGGCCTGCAAGCCCACCTTGGTGTCGCCGATCTCGCTTTCCTGAATCTCGTTCTTCGGGACCAGGGCGGCGACCGAGTCGATCACCACGATGTCGACGGCGTTCGACTTGATGAGCATCTCGGCGATCCGCAGCCCCTCCTCGCCGTACCCGGGCTGGCTGACCAAGAGGGCCTCCAGGTCGACCCCGAGCCGCTTGGCCCAGCTCGGGTCGAGGGCGTGCTCGGCGTCGATGAACGCGGCCACCCCGCCGGCCTTCTGGGCCTGGGCGATGGT
>JAIEQN010000193.1 GCA_019747685.1 Gemmataceae bacterium | reverse complement strand
GTCGATGGCGGCCAGGGCGGTGGGCCAGTCGGCGGTGGGATGGATTTCCCGCGGGGAGGGCCGGGCGCGGCAAGCTGCGCGGGCTTGTAACCCCGCCCGGCCCGGCGGGAAAGGGCGATTTTTCACGCTTTTCGCTTGCGTCCGCCACGGCCCGCGGCTATGGCCCCGCCCGGGGGACGGCTTCGCCGCGGTCCGGCCACGGGCCCGCGGCGGCCGGTCGGGGTGCGCCCGCGGGCGCGCCGACGGGGGAGGAGACGCCGTGTACGTCGCGTGTTCGACGCTCTGCTTCGGCGGGCGGCCGCTGGAAGACGCCCTCCGGGCGATCCGCGAGATGCACTTCCCGAAGGCCGACCTGGCGGTCCACGCCGGCGGCCCCCACCTGACCCCGGCCGAGGTCGCCGCCGACCCGGGCAAAGTCGCCCAGCGGCTCAGGACCGCCAACCTCCCGCTCGCCGCCTTCCACGTCGTCACCGAGGCCGACCCGGACGAGGCCCGGCGGCAGCTCGCGGCCGTCTGCCGGCTCGCCCGGGTGATGACGGTGCCGGTGCTGACCGTGCCGGCCGCCCCGCTCGGGGCCGACCTCGACGCCGAGACCCGGCGGCTGGGCGACTGGGCGAAGGTGGCCGCCGCCGAGGGGGTGATGCTGACCGTCGAGACCCACTGCCGGACCGTCACCGCCGACCCGGCCGGGGCCGCCGAGCTGTGCCGCCGGGTCCCCGGGCTGGGGCTGACCCTCGACCCCAGCCACTACCTCGTCGGGCCGCACGGCCCGGCCGACTACGCGGCCCTCCTGCCGGTCGTCCGGCACGTCCGGCTGCGGGACACCGGCACCACCCCGGACCGGTTCCAGGTCCGGGTCGGCCAGGGCGAGGTCGAGTACGGCCGGCTCCTGGCCTACCTCGACCGGCACGGCTACGACCGGGCGCTGACGGTGGACATCCGGGAGGTCCCGGACGGCCCGTTCCCGGTCGGCCCGGAGGTGCGGAAGCTCAAATACCTGCTCGAATCGCTCGTGTAACCGGCCGGTTCTGGTGGCACAGGCCGGGAGGCCTGTGCCACCAGAACCAATGCCCAGGTGGCACAGGCCTCCCGGCCTGTGCTGTGATTTTCTGCCACATCTTTCTCGCGGTTCTAGGGTATAATCCGGTACGGCCCCGGGCTGCTCACAGTTTGTGCAGCCCCCTCCCAGGTCCGGGGCCGTCGCCGGGCGGTTTCCCCAAGGCCGGACGCCGCCGGGCGAATTACCCGCTAGGCCCTTGCCGTCCCGGTCGCGCCCGGTCAGACTGGAAGGCGACGCGGTCCCCGCCGAACCTCTCCCGCCGTGCCCGCGATCGAAGTCGGTGCCGCCCCGCCGTTGGTTCCGCCGCCGGAGTACCCCATGACGCTGCCTCGGCCGGCCCGCCGGTTCGCCCCCGTGTGGGCCGTCGTCTTCGCGTTCGCCGCCGCCGGCCCGGTTGTTGCAGCCGGACCGAAGTGGGACACCGTCCGGACCACCGCCCCGGCCACCCTGGAGGAGCTGAAGGCCCTCCAGGACCGGGTCAAGGAGGTGGTCAAGAAGTGCAGCCCGGCGACGGTCGGGCTGTTCGTCGGGATGGGGGCCGGGAGCGGGGTGATCGTCAGCGAGGACGGGCTGGTGCTGACCGCCGCGCACGTCTCCGGCGACCCCGGCAAGACCTGCACCGTCGTCCTGCCGGACGGCAAGCGGGTGAAGGGGAAGTCGCTCGGCCGGGACGAGCGGCTGGACAGCGGGATGATCCGGATCACCGACCCGGGGCCGGACGACGGGAAGTGGCCGTACCTGCCGCTGGGCAAGTCGGCCGGGCTGAAGAAGGGGCAGTGGGTGGTGGCCCTCGGGCACCCCGGCGGGTTCGCCACCGACCGCCCGCCGGTGGCCCGGCTCGGGCAGGTCCAGGCCGCCCGGACGGACACCCTGCTGACCAACTGCACCCTGGTCGGCGGGGACTCGGGCGGGCCGCTGTTCGACCTGGACGGGAACGTGATCGGCATCCACAGCCAGATCGCGTTCAAGCTGGACAACAACATCCACGTCCCGGCCGACACGTTCCAGACCCAGTGGGAGCAGTTGGCCGCCGGGGAGGCGATCGGCAAGCCGGCCCAGGCCGTCCTGGGGGTGGTGTTCGACAAGGACCGGGCCGAGCCGGGGGCCCGGCTGGACGAGGTGGACGACGGCCCCGGGACGAAGGCCGGGTTGGAGGTGGGCGACGTGATCGTCCGGTTCGACGGGGCCGAGGTCGAGACGGCCGACACGATCCGGGCGCTGTTGCGGAAGAAGAAGCCCGGCGACAAGGTCGAGGTCGTCGTCAAGCGGGGCGAGGAGACCCTGACCAAGACCGTGACCCTCGGCAAGCGTTAGTCGGAACGTCCTCGACGTTGAAGGGGCCGAAGGACCCCGCGCACCCACACCAGGAGACCCGTTCCATGACCGTCCGGACCGTGGCCGCCGCCGTCCTGTTGGCCGTCCTCGCCGGCCCCGCGGCCGCCGACCCGCTCCCCGCCCCGGCGGCCGCCGGCCTGCTCGACCCGTTCAAGCCGGTGGTGGCGGCGGCGAACGCGGCCACCGTCCGGGTGCTGGCCGAC
>JAIEQN010001037.1 GCA_019747685.1 Gemmataceae bacterium | reverse complement strand
CCATGACCCGGTTCCTGCTGGCGGTGCTGGTCGGGTGCGGGCTGAGCGGGCCGGCGGCCGCCCAGCCGAAGACGGACGACGCCGTCGCCCGGGTGCTGGCCGACTGGAAGGCCCGGCAGGGGAAGATGAAAGTCGCCCGGTACGTCCTCGCCGGGACGGTTGAGCACGTCGCCAAGCTCACGCCGGACGCCCCACCGCTGCCGGCGACGGATCGGGCCCGGCCGTTCCGGGCGACCCTCCTGCTCGACCTGGAGCGGGGGCGGGTGCGGTTCGACAAGGAGGAGGAATGGCCCGACGCGAAGGGGGGGTGGGAGCGGAGCTACGGGTCGTTCACCCACGACGGGAAGGAAACCCGGTCCGGTCGAACCCCGGGCCGTCCTCACGACGGCCCGGGGTTCGACCTGGCGATCGACCGGTACGCCCGATCCGGGCGGGAGGGGTCGCGGGTTTACGACTACTACTGGCCGGTCCTGTTCGCCCACGGGGTCGTGCCGACCGTGCACGCCCCGCTCTACGCCGAGCGGCTGCCGACGGCCTTCGACCCGGAGGACTTCGTCTCGGTCGGCCGCCGGCCGCTCGGCGCGACGACCTACCAGGTCATCCGGACCGAGCCGCTGGCGGCCGCGAGCCCGCTACTGGATGAGTACTGGGTGGACACCGCCAAGCAGGGGGCGATCCGGCGGTACGTCTCCCTGACCGGGGAGCAGCCGTGGTTGCGGCTGGACATCGACTGGCGGGAGACCCCGGCCGGGTGGTGGCCGGCCAAGTGGACACACACCCTAACGGTGGACGGGCGGACGGTCAACCGGGTGGCCAAACTGGCGGTCGAGAGCTACGAGTACGACCCGCCGGTCCCGGACGCCGACTTCACCCTCCCGGTCGAGCCGGGGATGCGGGAGGTGATCGTCGCCGAGGCGACCCCCGAGGGCGCCCAGTTCCACCCGGCCTACCCGGCCCGGCGAACGTACCGGATCACGGAAACCGGCGAGTGGGTGGAGACTGCGGCCGAACGGGCACGGACCCTCGACGGCCGGGAAGTTCCCTTGGAACGGCGGTGGGGGTGGTGGCCGTGGGCGGCCGGGGCCGCCGGGGCCATCTCAATCGGGCTTGCGGCCCGGGTGTGGCACCGGCGGCGGTCGCCGGGGTGACCAGGAGCTACACCGGGCCGCCATTCCGCGGAAGGAGGGCAGGACGATGAGCAGGCGGAAGTCGCTGCTGGCGGTGGTCTTCCTGGCCGGTGCCGTGGGGTTCTCGATCGGCTGGGGCGGGCAGCGGGCGGAGGCCATCCCCAACCCGTGCCCCCAGATCCCGTGCATCGTGGTGCATGCCTGGTGGTCGGGTCCGGGGCAACAGTCCACCGCGGCCTGGATCATGGGGACGAACAAGGGCGGCGGGCCGAACGCGGTCGGCGCGACGCCGGGGAATACCGCCCGGCAGAACCTCTACTCCCCTTACCCTGGGAACACGACCTTCGTGCCCAACATCGGCCAGTACGAGCAGTACGTGTATCAGAGCAACACCGCCCTGTGCGGGAAGGTCGGCGGGAAGTGGCAGTTGCCCCAGGAGGTCACCCCGTCGGGCGTCTTCGCCTACGTCGGGGTGGTAGCCCGCGACGGGTGCACGGGCCCGATCGTTACCGGTCCATAGTGGGCGAGACTGGCCATGCGACGCGGCCTTACACTCATCGAACTGCTGGCTGTGCTGGCGACCGTCGCCGTCCTCGCCGGGCTGACCCTGGCGGCCGTCCAGCGGGTCCGGGCGGCCGCCGCCCGGACCGCCTGCGCCGACCGCCTCCGCCAGCTCGGGCTGGCGCTGCACAACTCCCACGGCGGGCACAACGCCCTGCCCCCGGGCGTCCGCAGCGACGCCAAGAACGAGCCGCACCCGTGGATGGGCTGGCACACCCGGCTGCTGCCGTACCTCGAACGGGACGACCTGTGGCGGCTGGCGGAGGCGGCCTACCGGGACCGCCCGGACAACCCCTGGGCGAACCCGCCGCACCCGATCGACGTGGTCGTCCCGGCTTTCATCTGCCCGGCCGACCCGTCCTCCCAGCACCCCCGATCCGTCCGCGGCAACTCGTTCGCCTTCACGGACTACCTCGGGGTGTCGGGGACCCGCCAGACCCGCCACGACGGGGTGTTGTACGTCAACTCCCGGACCCGGCTGACCGACATCACCGACGGGACCAGCAACACCCTCTTGGCCGGCGAACGGCCGCCGAGTGCGGACGGGGGGTTCGGCTGGTGGTACGCCGGGATGGGGCAGAACGAGGACGGGTCGGCCGACTCGGTCCTGAGTACCGGCGAGCGGGCCAGCTCGCACTGGTTCACCGGCTGCCCGACCACCCCGGCCCGGTTCGGCCCGGGCAAGCTCGACGACCAGTGCGCCGCCCTCCACTTCTGGTCCCTGCACCCGGGCGGGGCGCACTTCCTCTTGTGCGACGGGGCCGTCCGGTTCGTCCCGTACGCGGCCGCCGACCTCCTCCCGGCCCTGGCCACCCGGGCCGCCGGCGACCCGGCCGAACTCCCCTGACCGCCCCACCCGTCGCCCCTCCGCGCCACCGGCTACCGGGTTTGACCTCGGGCCGGATTCTG
>JAIEQN010000107.1 GCA_019747685.1 Gemmataceae bacterium | reverse complement strand
GCCCGGTTGCGGGCGAACTTCGGCGGGTCGAGGACCAGCACGTCGAACTTCCGCCCGGCCGCGGCCAGCTCGGTCAGGTGCTTGAACACGTCGGCGGCGGCGAACGAGACGTTCCCCAGGCCGTTGGCGATGGCGTTCCGCCGGGCCAGTTCCAACGCCGCCTCGGAGGCGTCAACCCCCAGCACCTCGCTCGCCCCGGCCTTCGCGGCGTAGAGGCCGAACCCGCCGGTGTAGCAGAAGGCGTCCAGCACCCGCTTACCCGGGCAGAGCCGGGCCACGGTCGCCCGGTTGTCCCGCTGGTCGAGGTAGTACCCGGTCTTCTGCCCCTCGGCGAGGTTGACCAGGAACCGCAGGCCGTTCTCCTCGATCGTCAGGTCGGCCGGCGGAGCTTCGCCCTTGAGCGGCCCGTCGTGCAGCTCGAGCCCTTCGAGCTTGCCGATCCCCTTCTCGGTCCGCAGGTAGATGCCCCGGGGGTTCAGCAGCTCGTGCAGGAGGTCGGCGATCATCTCCCGACGCTTCCCCAGCCCGAGCGAGGTGAACTGGACCGCCAGCCAGTCGGCGTACCGGTCCACCACCATCCCCGAGAGGATGTCCGACTCGCTGAAGACGACCCGGTAGCCCTTGTCCGGGCCGGCTAGGTGGAGGACGTGGTGGCGGAGGTGGATCGCCCGTTCGAGCCGGCGGCGAACGAAGTCGCGGTCGAGCGGCACGTCCGGCTCCCACGACAGGAGCCGGACGGTGATCTTGCTCTGCGAGTTGTAGAGGCCGCGGGCGACGAAGTTGCCGCCGCCGGAGACGACCTCGACCTCGTCCCCGTCGGCCGGCCCGCCCTCGATGCGCTCGATCGCCCCGGCGAACACCCACGGGTGCCGGCCGAAGAAGGGCTGCGCCCGCTTGGGCTTGAGGATGACGCGGGGGCCGGACATGGGTGGCTCGGATCAGGCGGCCGACGGCCGGGGGAGGTCGTCGTAATGATCGTCGGTTGGATCGGTTTCATTGGTTCGGCCGCAGGGTGTGCGTGTTGCCGAACCAAACCAATCAGAGCCGGCGGGCGTCACACCCCCTGCTGGACCCGGCCCATGTAGGCCAGGGCCCGGTCGAGGTCGGTGGCCTGGTGCCGGCTCTCCAGCAGGGCCCGGACTCGCAGCAGCAGCTCGGTCTTGTTAATCGGCTTGGTGATGAAGTCGTCGGTCCCGGCGGCCACGGCCTTCTCCACGTCGGCCGGCTGGTCGAGGGCCGTCACCATCAGCACCCCGACGGGGGCGGTGGCCGGGTCGGCCCGCAGCCGGGAGCAGACCTCGAACCCGGAGAGCTTGGGCATCATCACGTCGAGCAGGATCAGGTCCGGGGCGAACGCCCGGGCGGCGGCCAGGGTGGCCTCCCCGTCGGCCGCGATCCGGGTGTCGTACCCGGTCCCGTCCAGGTGGGCTTCCAACAGCTCGGCGTTGGCCTGGTTGTCGTCGGCGATCAGGATGCGGGGCATCGCGGGCGCTCCGGAACGGGCACCCGGTCAGGATATGGAACCGCCGGCGAGCCCGGAGCCGGGGCGTGGGGAGTTGTGATTAAGTAGCGCACGCGCCCGGGTGGCCCGGGTCGTTTTTTGCCCCCGGGGGCGCGGGGGGGGGTTGCCCCCCGGGGGGGCCCCCCGGGCCCCCACCGCCCCCGGCTCGCCCGGACCCGGTCAGTGTCAGTTGTTGTTGAACTCGCCCTTCCGCTGGTTGAGCTGGGCTTGGAGCCGCTGGACGATGCTGGAGTGCATCTGGCTGACCCGGCTCTCGCTCAGGTTGAGCGTCGCCCCGATCTCCTTCATCGTCATCTCCTCGTAGTAGTAGAGGATGACGATCAGCCGCTCGTTCCGGTTCAGCCCGCGGGTCACGAGCCGCATCAGGTCCCGGTTCTGGAGCCGGTGGGTCGGGTCCTCGGCCTTCTTGTCCTCCAGGATGTCGATCTCCCGGACGTCCTTGTAGCTGTCCGTCTCGTACCACTTCTTGTTCAGGCTGACCACGCTCACCGCCGTCGCCTCGCCCATGTGGGCGTCGAGCTGCTCGAGCGGGATGCCGAGCCGGACGGCCATCTCCTCCGGGCGGGGCGGCCGGCCCAGGGCCGCCTCCAGCTCCTTCCGGGCGGCCTCCGTCTTGCTCGCCTTACTCCGCACCAGCCGGGGCACCCAGTCCATCGTCCGCAGCTCGTCGAGCATGGCCCCGCGGATGCGGGGGACGCAGTACGTCTCGAACTTCACCCCGCGGGTCAAGTCGAAGGCGTCGATCGCGTCCATCAGCCCGAACACCCCGGCCGAGATCAGGTCGTCCAGCTCGACGCCGTCGGGGAGCCGGGACCAGATCCGCTCGCCGTTGTACTTGACCAGGGGCAGGTACATCTCGACCAGCCGGTTCCGCAGCTCGGTGGTCGGCCGGTCCCGGTACTCCTGCCAGAGCTGACCGACATCGGTTTCCGCCTGGGTCTGGGTCACGGCCACTCCTCCCTGATGTCCGCGCCGCCCCGAAGGCCGGGCCGCCCCCGCGGCGTCCCCCGCCGGCCCCGGCACCACCGCCGCCCGGGCCGTCCCGGCTTCCCCTGCCGGGGCGGCGTCTCG
>JAIEQN010000131.1 GCA_019747685.1 Gemmataceae bacterium | reverse complement strand
CCCGGGCGGCCGCCGCCACCGGGGGCCCCCCCCGGGCGGCCTTCCCCCCCCCGTAACCCCGGGGGGGGCCCCGCGGGGGGGGGGCCCCCCGACTCATTGACCGACCCGCCGGGGCCGGCTACCGCACCCACCCCGGCAGCCGGGCCGCGGCCTCGTCGTCCGCGGGCGGCGCCGGCGGCACCACCTTCGACATCAGCTTGCCCGTCAGCCGGTTGGTCCGGAACAGCGGCGGCAGCGGGGCGGCCGGGGCCCGCTTCTCGGCCTGCGGCCGGACGTACCGGGGTTGCTTCGACTTCGCCGGCCGCGGCTCCTTCACCTTCGGCGCGGGCTCCGGGGCCGGCGGCGCGACCACCTCGGGCTCCGGGGCGGAGGCGATGACCGCGACCGGCTCGGGAGCGGGTGCGGCCGCCGACCGGGCCGCGGCCTCGGCCGCCGTGGCTTCCTTCTTGGCCTTCTTCTTGGCCTTTTTCGTGTCCACCGGCTTCGGGGCCGGATCGAGCTTCATCCCCTTCCGAGACAACGGCTTGATCGACATCCTCGTCCCTTCTGTCTGAGTAACGGGGTGGTCCGACACACTATTCTACACGCCGGCGGTCGGCCGGCCGACTACAGTTCTTCCCCGTCCGCGCCGGCCTCGTCGGCGTGGCCGTTCCGGTCCGGGGCGCCGTTGAGGCCGATGTACCGGACCCGGACGGCCGGCCCCTCGATGTGGTGCAGCAGGTGCCGCGGCAGGTGGCAGCGGATCACCACCTCGTTCGCCCCGTCCCGGAACTCCTGCCGGTAGATTTCGGCGTGGGCGTTCAGGAACGCCAGCACCCGGCCGTTGCCGGCGTCGGTCACCACCTCGGCCTCGGCGAAGTCGGCCGCCAGGGCGGCCATCACCGCGTCTTCCAGCTCCGCGACCCCCTCGCCGGTCAGGGCGCTGACCGACACCGCCTTCGGGTGCTGGGCCATTAACACTTGAAGCCGGGACCGGTCGGAGACGGCGTCCACCTTGTTCAACACCAGGATGGTCGGCTTGTCGCCGCACCCGAGTTCGGCCAGAACCGCGTTCACCGCCCGGATGTGGTCCTCGGCCTGCGGGCTGCTGGCGTCGACCACGTGCAGGAGCAGCTTGGCGTGCCGGGCCTCAGAGAGGGTCGCCCGGAACGACGCCACCAGGTGGTGCGGCAGGTCGCGGATGAACCCGACCGTGTCGGACAGGAGGACCCGGCCCCAGTCCCGGATCCGCCACTGCCGGGTCCGGGTGTCGAGGGTCGAGAACAGCTTGTTCTCGACGTACACCCCGGCCTTGGTCAGGCAGTTCATCAGCCGGCTCTTGCCGGCGTTGGTGTACCCGACGAGCGAGACCGTGTGCTCGGCCGACCGGCTGGCCACCTCCCGGTCCTTGCGGGCCTGGACCTCGGCCAGCTTGTGCTTGAGGTCGCGGATGCGGTTGCCGACCAGCCGGCGGTCCACTTCCAACTGCGTTTCGCCCGGGCCCCGTAGCCCGATCCCGCCCCCCTTCTGCCGGGACAGGTGGGTCCACATCTGCTTCAGCCGGGGCAGGGAGTATTCGAGCTGGGCCAGCTCGACCTGGAGCCGGGCCTCGGCCGTCCGGGCCCGGCCGGCGAAGATGTCCAGGATGACCTCGCTGCGGTCGAGGACCTTCACCCCCAGGGCCTTTTCCAGGTTCCGGGCCTGGGCCGGGCTGAGGTCGTTGTCGAACACGACCACGTCGGCGTCGGTCTGCTCGACCAACTCGTGCAGCTCGGCCAGCTTGCCCTTGCCGATGTACGTGCCGAGCTGGACCTCGTGCCGCTTTTGGGTCAGCTCGCCGACCACGGCGGCCCCGGCGGTGGTGGCCAGCCCGCGGATCTCGTCGCACGGGTCGGCCGACGCCCACGGCCGGTCGGGCAGGGCGACGCTGACCAGCACCGCCTTCTCGCTGGAGACCGTCAGCTCGTCCCGCTGGTTGTCGAATGCCTTGGTCGCGATTTCTTCTCCCTCCGTTCGGGGGTTGACCCAGTTTAGACGCGCCGGACCCCGAATTGGAAGCGGGAAAATGTTAACTGGTTCGGGCAAGCGGCGGCCGTCAGGCCGCTGATTCTGTCTTGTGGCACCGGCGTCCCGCCGGTGTAGCCCATCGCCCCCGCTCGCCCGGAAACGCCGCCGGCCGGTTCTCATTGGTTTGGTTCGGCAACCCGCACACCCCGCGGCCGAACCAATGAACCCGGTCGGACCGACCGCCGTTCGGGTGACGCCCCGGCCACCCGGAAACGCCGCCGGGCCGCCGGGGGAGAGACTCCCCGGCGGCCCGGCAGGTTCGGCACCGGCAGGATGCCGGTGCCACGAGAAATCTTGTGGCACCGGCATCCTGCCGGTACGGCTAACTTACTTGCCCTCGCCGCCGGGCAGGAGCGGCACCTTCGGCAGCTTCACGTCCCGGCCGCCGGCGGTGGCGAACACCGGGTTGACCGTCACGCTCACCGCCCGCCGGTCCGGGGTCAGCCGGTAGGCCGCCCGGATGTCGGCCGCCGACCCCAGCCCGGGCAGCACCTGCTCCCGGGGCTTGACCACCGACGGCAGGTAGGCCGCGACCGACT
>JAIEQN010000706.1 GCA_019747685.1 Gemmataceae bacterium | reverse complement strand
CCCGCGGGGCCAGCCGGTCGGCCTCGGCCGACGGCTCGGTCCGGACCGCCTCCGGCGGCGGGGAGAGCGTCACCCCGCCGTAGATCGAGTAGGTGTACTCGACGTTCCCGGCCGTCTTGGACGAGGTGACGGTGGTGGCCGGGGTGGTGGCCGGGAACGGGAACGGCCGGACCGGGTAGTCCCGCATCCACCCGGGCATCGGCACCCCGGTGTCGCGGAGCCGCTCGGCGGCGGCGGCCACCGCGGCGACCCGCTTCAGCTCGGCGAACACCGCCACCTCGCCGGCCATGCCGGTCCCGGCCGGCGGCCGGGACCGGGACTCGGCCGCGATCCGGTCGTAGTTGTCGGTGAACCACTTGGTGAAGTACTCGGCCCCGCGGGACGACTTGCCGTCCGGGGCGGTGTCGAGCTTCCCGCCCTTCATCACCATCGCCTCGGTCCGGAGCTTGAGCGGGACCGACAGCAGGGCGGTCCGGCCGTCCTTGGCCGGCTTGTGGGTGACGGCGGCCGGGACGATCCAGAACCGCTCCCACCGCCGCTTGTCCTTGGCGGCCGGGGCGTCGGCGAACCGGAGTGACAGGTGCTTGTCGTAGCCGGCGATCTTGGACCGGAACGGCCGGCCGGTCAGGTTGTCCTGGCCGAGCGAGTAGGTCTTCATCACCCGGTCGGCCTCGAACAGGACCCAGCCGACGTAGGTGTTCTCCGTCCCGGGGCCGTGGCGGACGTGCATGACCGGGCCGTTCGGGTCGACCGGGTCCGGGTCGATGGAGACGGACGGGGCCTCGCCGTGGTCGTACACGCTGCGGAAGACGGTGACGAGGTCGTCGAGCCGCAGCGGCGGCAGCTCGACCTCGGCGGCCCCGGCCGACAGGAGGACGAGCCGGCCGTTGTCGTCGAGCGCGACGCCGTCGAGCCGGCCGAACCCGTCGAGGGCGGCCGCCCCGCCGCTGAGGGCCACCCCGCCGACCCGGCCCGGGGCCAGGGCGGAGTTCGAGGGGGGGTTCGGGATCGGGGGCCGGGTCGCGCCGGCGGGCACGGCTTGCAGTGCCCGCAACTGGAAGTCCTGCATCCGGTTGATCTGGGCGAGCTGGTTCTGCATCGCGAGGGTGGTGTTCTGCCACTGCATCAGCCGCTGGCTGTCGGATAGCTGCCGGTTGACGAGGTCCAGGTGCCGCCGGTTCCGTTCGTCGGTGGCCTGCTGCGCCGACAAGCGAAACAGGGCCTGGTTCAGCGCGTCCTGCCGGTGCAGGTGCTGGAGTGCGTTCAGCGGCGGCCCGTGACGGGGGCCGGGGCCATACGGCCCGGGCTGGCAGCCGTTCGGGTCGGCGAAGTTGACCGGGTCGTTGCCGCAGTAGGTGTAGGCGATCAGGTCCTTCTGCGACCCGGCCGGGACCCGGTGCTCGGGGTCGGGCTGGAGGAACCGGCCGAGGGCCGGGTCGTAGGCCCGGGCCTTGGTCAGGTAGAGGCCGGTCGCCCGGTCGTAGAACAGCCCGGCGAACCCCGGCCCGAACTCCCCGCCCGGGTCGGCCCGCGGCCGGCCGAACGGGTCGTACCCCGGCCGCCCGACCACCGCCCCGACCGCGTCCACCACCCACCGGACCGACCCCAGGTGGTCGGGCAGGACGAACCGCCAGGCCCCGCCCTCCCGGACGGCCAGCAGGGCGTCGCCGTCCCACAGGTAGGCCGTCCGGTCCCCCCGGGCGTCGGTCGCCAGCAGCGGCCGCCAGGCGTCGGCCCGGGGGTCCGGGACGAACGTCGTCCGGCCGCCGCCGGCCTCCCGGGCGACCAGGTTCCCGTCCCCGTCGTAGAGCAGGCCGACCCGGGCCGGCCCGGCCGACGCCGCGACCAGTTGCCCGGCCGCCGAGTAGGCCAGGGTCAGCGGCCCCCGGTCGCCGGCGTACCGGGCCAGGTTCCCGGCCGGGTCGTGGGCCGTCCGCTGGCCGTCGCGGCCGACCAGCCGCCCGGCCCAGTCGAACGTGCAGGTCTCGGCCCGGTCCCCGTCGGCCGCCGCCAGCCGGTTGCCGAGGGGGTCGTAGGTGTACGCCGACCGCCGGCCGCGGGAGTCGGTCGCCGCGACCAGACGGCCGACCGTGTCGTACTCGTAGGTGGTGGTCACGTCCCCGGCCGGGGACGACTCCTTGACCGCCCGGATCAGCCCGTCCGGGCGGTACTCGTAGGCCAGGGCGGTGAGCCGGTCGCCGGCGGCGGTGGCGTGTTCGATCCGGTCGAGCCGGCCGGCCGGGGAGTACGCCCGGGTGGTGCGGACGCCGTTGGGCAGGGTGCGGGTGACGGAGCGGTCCTTGGCCGAGTAGGCGTAGGCGACGCGCCCGGCCGGGGTGTCGATGGCCGCCGGCCGGCCCAGGAAGTCGTAGGCGTAGGCGACCGCGTGGTCGTCGCCGACGGCCAGCGACGCCGGCCGGTCCTGGGTGTCGTAGGTGAGGGCCAGGGCGGGTCCGCCGGCCCGCCGGACGGCGGTGAGCCGGCCGAGCCCGTCGTGGTCGTAGGCCACCGTGCCGGCGGCGTCGGTCATCGCCGCCCGCCGGCCGGCCGGGTCGAACTCGACGGCCACCGCCCCGT
>JAIEQN010000950.1 GCA_019747685.1 Gemmataceae bacterium | reverse complement strand
GCCAGCACGACCGCCGGCGGGGCCGGGACGGCGGCGGCGAGCTGGCCGCGGATCTCGCCCCGCGGCGAGAAGCTCGTGTGGATGTTGATGTAGGTGTTCCCGGCCGCGATCTGGCCCGCCAGTTCGGCCAGGGTCGTGATCCCGCCCGCCCCGGTCAGGTCGGCGTCGGTGAACACGTTCGAGTAGACCCCCGAGGTCGTGGTCGGGAACCCGTCGAACTCGATCACCACCGGCCCGTTGGCGTCCTTGGCCCCGACGTGGATGTGGGCCGCCGCCGGGGTGCCCAGCAGGTCGGCGTAGGCCAGGTCGACCGACAGGGTGCCGGCCACGTCGTCGTACACGACGGCGGCCGAGCCGAACCCCGTGGTGACCACCGGGGGCACCTGGTTGTCCCCCAGCAGCTCCGTGGTGGCGGTGAACCCGGCCCGGGCCGGCCCGGCCGCCCCCGCCAGCAGCACCGCCACCCCGACGAGCCCGATCCCCGCGAAACGAACGGTCATGATGCCGTCCTCCGGATGAAAGGAGAGCGCCGCCGGGCGCATCCGTCGCCCCCGCGGCCGGGCCGGGGGATTGCCCGGCCAAGTCGGAGTATGACGGGCGGCCGTTTGCGGTGCGAGTGAAAACATGTGAGATTCGGCGTTACTTATTCAACAGGTTGAGGATCGCCAGGCACTCGGTCCGGACGCCGGCCCGGATGCTCGGTTCGGGGACCGGGGCGTACCGGTCGGTGTGCATCCCGGGCAAGGGCGGGGCGTCCGGCTTCTTGGCCGCGTCGTACTGGTCCTGGGTGATCGTGCCCAGGAAGTACATGAAGATCGGCGTCTTCCCCTGGGCGAACCGGCCGAAGTCCTCGGCCCCCATCAAGGGCCGCCGCTCCCGGACGTTGCCCCCGCCCAACAGCTCCTTGAACACCCCGACCGTCTTGCGGGTCAGCGGCACATCGTTGAGCGTCGCCGGGGTGAACTCCTCCAGGTGGACCGTGACGACCGGCTCCGGGGCGCGGGCCGCCACCGCCGCCGCCCGGGCGATCCGGTTGATCGCCTTCAGGACGTGGTCCCGCACCTCCGTCTTGGTCGTCCGCACCGTCAGTTGCAGCTTGACCTCGTTCGGGATGATGTTGTGCTTGGTCCCGCCGTGGATCGAGCCGACGGTGACGACGCACGGGTCGAGCGGGTCGACCTCGCGGCTGACGATCGTTTGCAGGTCCAGGATGATCCGGGCGGCCAGGACGACCGGGTCGATCGTCTGGTGCGGGGCCGACCCGTGCCCGCCCCGGCCCTTGACCACGATGTCCACCGCGTCCGAGTTGGCCAGGGCCAAGCCCTCGGTGTAGCTGACCACCCCGGCCGGGGTGAGCGGGTCGGCGTGCAGGGCGACGGCGTAATCCGGCTTCGGGAACCGGGCGTACAGCCCGTCGTCGAGCATGGCCCGGGCCCCGGCGACCACCTCCTCGGCCGGCTGGGCGACGAACACCAGCGTCCCGGACCACGAGCCCTTGAGGGCCGCCAGCACCCGGGCCGAGCCGACGAACGAGGCCATGTGGATGTCGTGCCCGCAGGCGTGCATGACGCCCACGTCGTTGCCGAACCGGTCCCGGGTTCGCACCTTGCTGGCGTAGGGCAGGCCGGTCTGTTCCACGATCGGCAGGCCGTCCATGTCCGCCCGCAAGAGGACGACCGGCCCCGGGCCGTTCTTCAGCACCCCGACTACCCCGTTCCCGCCGACCTTCTCCGTCACCTCGAACCCGGCCTTCCGCAGCTCGGCCGCCATCCGGGCCGCGGTCTTCACTTCCTGGAGCGACAGTTCGGGGTTCGTATGGAGGTGCTGGTAAAGGCCGACGAGGTCGGCCGCCTCGGCGTCCAGGACCTTGTCCACCGCCGCCGCCCGGGCCTTGACCCACCCGGCCGACGGGGCGGGGTTGGCGACCGGGGGCGGGTCGGACCCCCCGGCCGGGGCGACGAACAGGACCGCGGCGAAGACCGGGAGGCGGGGCATGGCCGTCCTTTCGGGGGGCGGGCGGGGCGGGGGCTGAAAAATCCCGGGAATTCCGACAACACGGGACACCTCCGGGACGTAGAGTACAGTAGTTGTTTCACCGCCTCCCGGCGTCCCGGGTCGGTGCCGGGCGACCTCCCCGTCGCCCCCGCCCGATCAGTCGCCCCGACCCGTCCTCCCGACGCGGCCGGGGCATCCGGCCCGGCTCAACCCCGCGAATCGGTCCCGAAACGAACACCCGGCCGCCCACGGGGGCGACCTCTGACGTAATTACACGCGAGCGAGGACCGACACCCATGGCATCGAAGGGCCTGACCGTACAGCAGCGGAAGTCGATCTTCAGCGCCCTCGTGGCGGCCCAGGACGCCGGCGCCCTGACCGTCCCGGAGAGCAAGAAGCAGGTGGCGGCCGAGTACCACATCACCAAGGAGCAGCTCGACCTGATCGAGAACGAGGGGGTCGACAAGGGCTGGCCGCCGTTGGACGACTGATTTCGGTAGGGGATAGGGGGGAGGGGTTAGGGGGTAGGGAAAACACGGGGTGCAAAGCCCAAACCCCCACCCCCCAAACCCCAATGCAA
>JAIEQN010000548.1 GCA_019747685.1 Gemmataceae bacterium | reverse complement strand
TCGTCCCCGGCCGGCGGCCGACCGACCCGGGCCGGGCGGGGCGGCCGGGCGTCCTCGGTCACCAGGTACCGGTCGGCCGCGGTCTGGAACCCCCGGCCGCTGAACACCAGGACGACCTGCTCGTGCTCGCCGCACGCCCGGCAGGCCTCGGCCAGCCGGTCCCGGGCGTCGGCGGCGGTCGCCCGGTCGCCCCGCGGGGGGTAGACCTTCACCCGGTCCTTGCCGAACAGGGCCTCCAGGGCGTACCGCCAGGCCGCCACGTCCCGCCGCGGCCCGTCGAGGTCGCCGATCCGGGGGGACTCGTAATCCCGGGCCGGGACCGGGACGAGGTGGACGGCCGGGCGGTCGGCCGGCCGGTCCCGGATGGCCTGCTGGACCTTCCCCCGCTTCCCGGCCCCGGTCACCAGCCCGTCGAGCCGGGTCCGGGCGTACACCCAGGGCGAGCGGACGACGGCCTCCGGCGGGGTGGCCGGGGTGAGGTACCGCTTGAAGGCGAACTCGTCGTACCCCCGGGCCGCCTCCTTCGGGTCCCGGAGGGCCTCGCACAGGGCGGCCAGCTCCAGGTAGGCGAAGGCGTCCTTGTCCCGGGCCGCCCGCAGGCACGCGGCCCGGTCGTCCAGCGTCGCCCGCGCGTAGTCGTCCTCGTCCATGGCGCACTTCTGCCGACTCTTCCCGGCCGGGGCGATCGACCCGGACAGGGCGAACTCCCCGGCCCACCACCGGCCCGGGATGCCGAACTGCCCGACCGCCCGGCCAACCTCGTTGGGGGCCCACAGGGCGGGGTGGGAGGGGCCGACCCAGGCCGGCCTCCCGACCTGGAAATCAGTCCCTTGAAACCCGGACCCCTTGAGGGACTCGCCGTACTGACTCACCCACTGACGGTGGAGGGCCGCGAACGCCCCGTCGTCCCCTCCCCGCCGGAGGGTCTCGATGAGCTGCTCGCTCGTCCCGCCCGGCCCGTCGCTCCCGATCGGCCCGGTGAAGGTCACCCCGTTCGGCTGGGACGCGGCCAGCAGGAGCGACACCCGGTCGGCCCCACCCCCGTCGGCGAGGTTCTTCAGCCCCCCGCCGAACGGGGCGTCCCAGACGAACACACACCGCCGGTCGGCCGGCCACCCCCGGGCGATTTCGTCCAGCACCTCGGCCGTCAGCGGCCCCTCCAACTGCGACTGACCCCCGACCGTCCGATTCCTGGCCGAGCCGGTGTAGACGAAGATCAGGTCGGCCCCCCCGGCGTCCAGGGCCCGGACCCGGGCCTCGGCGACCAGCTTCCGGACCTGGTCCGGGAACCTGGGGGCGAGGGCGTCGAGGGCGTACTTGTCGGCGCGGAGCCGGCCCGGGCGGTTGTCCAGGAACGCCCACCAGGGGTCCGGCCCCGGAGCTGGGATCTGGTTGGACACACCCGCCACGACGACCACCGCCACGAACGGCCGCGGCTCCGACCGGGCCCCGCCCTTCAGGTCCGCCAGCCGCCGGACCCGGTCGTCGGGGTTCGGGTAGTACCCGGTCCGGACCGCCTCCCGGAGCCAGTCGACGTGCTCGCCGGGGTCCCGGCCGAGCACCAGCCGGCACTGGATGCGGGCGAGCTGGTCGGCCGGCCGCCGCTCCCCGGGGATGTCCCGGCACCGCCAGTAGTGGTGCTCGGCCAGCCGCCCGAACACCTCCCGGTCGTCGTCCCGGCCGTCCAGCCCGGCGGCCAGGAGGGTGTGGGCCAGCAGCCGCCGGGCGGCCGCCTGCTCGGGCAGGACGGTGCCGAGGACGACCGCCCGGTCGGCCGGCGGGGGCGGCTGGTCGGTCCGGGTCTCCGGGTCGGCCTGGAGGTAGTCGACCACCGACCGGGCGGTGACCACCTCCCCGTCCCCGGCCTTCCCGCCGAGGGCGGCCAGCAGCCGGTCGGCGAACACGCTCCGGCGGCTCCCCCGGGTCAGCTCGTAGGTCTGCACGTCCCGGGCGGCCGGGACGTACACCAGCTTGGTCTTCCCGACGGTGAACGGGACGGCCTCGCCGGCCGCCCCGGCGTAGCACATGTTGGCGAACACCACCACCTCGGCCCCGTCCTTGGCCCCGGCGAACTCGCCGGCGAGCCGCCGGAGCAGCTCCCGGACCGGCAGCCCGTTGCGGATCGACCCCCCGGCCCCCCAGCCGAAGTCGGTGGCCAGGAAGTGGGCCCCGGCGTCCGGGTTGTCCCGCCGCATCTCCCCGTGCCCGCCCAGGTAGATGACCACCAGGTCGTCCTTGGTGGCTTTGTCCAGGAACTCTTGCAGGGCGTCGTCCAGGTCCCGGTACTTCAGATCGTCCCGCCCCTCCGGCGGGGGGACCCGGAACCCCGGGGGGCGGGCCTTCCGGTCGACCACCAGCAGCCGGCTCCGGCCGTCGTCGAACCGGTCCTTGTTGATCTCCTTCAGCCGGTTCCACACCGCGACCGCGTCCTCGGCCACCGACTCCGGGGCCGGGTCGAGGTTCGGCGGGTTCAGGGACGGGTCGGCGTACTTCTCGATCCCGACGCAGAACACCACGCACTTGCGGTCGGCGGCGGCGGCCGGGGCGGCGGCCAGCAGGGCGGCCGCGAGGTCG
>JAIEQN010000876.1 GCA_019747685.1 Gemmataceae bacterium | reverse complement strand
TCGGGCACCCGGACCCCGGCGTCCACTCGGCCGCCGGGTGGCTCCTGCGGCGGTGGGGGGAGGAGGGCCGGGTGGCGGCGGCCCGCCTGCCCACCGGCCCGCAGGCCGGCCGGGGGTGGTTCGTCGGCCCGCAGGGGATGGCCTTCGCCGTCGTCTCCGGGCCGGTGACCACCCGGGTCGGGAGCCACTACTTCGAGGGGTGGCGGTCCGAGGCCCCCGAGGCCGGGCTCGAGCAGTTCCACCGCCACCGCATCTCCCACACCTACGCCCTGGCGACCCACGAGGTGACGTACGACCAGGTCGGCGGGTTCGCCCGGGACCACGCCGCCCTCCTGAAGGGGAAGCGGTTCGGGATGATCTGGTCGAGCCGCACCGGGGACAGCCCGGCGGTCGACCTGGACTGGTACGACGCGGCCCGCTTCTGCCGGTGGCTGGGGGACCGGGAGGGGCTCCCCGAGCACGAGCAGTGCTACCCGCCGGTGGCGGAGATCGGCCCCGGGATGCGGGTCCGGCCCGACTACCTGCGGCGGACCGGGTACCGGCTGCCGACCGAGGCGGAGTGGGAGCACGCCTGCCGGGCCGGGGCGCGGGCGGGGTTCTGGTACGGGTCGGACGTGGACGCCCTCGGGGCCAACGGGTGGTGGCTCCTGAACGCCCGGAACCGGGCGCACCCGGTCGGCCGGCTCCGGCCCAACCCGCTCGGCCTGTTCGACGTCTGCGGGAACGCGTTCGAGTGGTGCGGGGTGCGGGCCGACCCCTACCCACACCTCGACGGCGTCTGGCCCGTGTTCGATTACGGCCCCGCCGACGCCCCGTGCGGCCCGGACGACCCGTGCGCCCTCCGCGGGGGCGACTTCCCCCGGGAGTCGGCCCGGAGCCGGGCGGCGCACCGGACCGTCGTCCCCCGGAAGTGGACGTGGCCGGCCAGCGGGCTGCGGGTCGCCCGCACCGTCGCCGCGCCGCCGCTCGACGTGTTCCGGGTCTCGCCGGACGGCGTGCTGCCGCAGTACGAGGTCCGCGGAGCGCCCGGCCGCTTCCGCGTCACCGAGGCCGGCGGCGCCCGGGTCGAGCCGGCCGAGGGCCCGGTCCCGGGGTCGTTCACCGTGTTTACCCCCGGGGACGCCGCACGGACGCTCTCGCTCGCCGTGGAGCGGACCGACACGGGGCACCGGGTGTCCGTCACCGACGCCTACATCCCCGTCAAGTGGGCGACGGCCTGGTACCGCTGGCCCGCGGACCCCGCCGACCCGGACCGGGGGCCGACGGACGAGGTCTGGGCGGCGGCCACCGCCGGCCGGCCGGTCGCCGCCGGCCCGGCCGACCACCTCCGGTTCGTGGTGAACGAGCAGCCCCCGGCGGCCGGCGCGCCGGCCGCCTACGGCGGCCTGGTCGCCACGGCCGCCGTCGACCTGCCCGCCGGGGGCTACACCGTCGACGCCGTCGGCCCGTGCAAGGTGACGATCGACGGCGAGCTGGTCCTGACCCAGGGGTGGCGGGGGCACGTGCCCCGCACGCCCGGGCGGGTCCGGCTGGCCGCCGGCCGGCACGACCTGCGGGTCGAGTACGCCTACGCCGGCGGCCCGATCCAGTGCGACTTCTCGATCCGGTGGCGGGGGGACGACGAGCCGTGACCACCGCCGCACCAGTACGCCCCGGGGTGGACCCGGTCGAGACCGCCCGCCGGCTGCTCGCCGGTGGGGTGCCGACCCCGTTCCTGGCCGTCAGCCGGGAGGTGCTGCGGGCCAGCCTCGCCCGGTGGCACCGGCACCTGCCGGCCGTCCGCCCTACGCGGTCAAGGCCAACATCGACCCGCTGGTCCTCCGCGAGCTGTTCGCCGGCGGGGCCGCCGCCGATGTCGCGTCGGCGTTCGAGGTCGACATCTGCCGGGCACTCGGGCTGGGCGGCGACCGGATGGTCCTGTCCCACCCCCGGAAGGACCCGGACACCGTCCGGGCGATGGCCGCCGCCCGCCCGTGGGGCACGGCCGTCGACTCCGACGAGGAGGTGGACAAGCTGGCCGCCGCCGGCATGTCTTCGTCTCGAACGCCGGGTCAACCTTCGGCCGCTCTCCGGCCGGGCCACCCGGTCCGTCTTGACCGCCGTGAGGACGACCACCTGGTCGCCCCAGACGACCGGGGTGGCGCTGCCCCGGCCGGGTAGCTCGGCCTTCCACCGGACGTTGGTGGTCGTGTCCCACTTGACCGGCGGGTCGGCGCTCGCCGGGGCGACGCCGTCGGCCGTCGGCCCTCGCCAGGCCGGCCAATTCTCGTCGCCGGCGACGGCCGCTGACCCGACCGCGGCCAGGAGCCCGGCGAGCGTCCGGGTGAGTATCACCTTCTCCCCGGAATCCGACCGACCGGCGGCCGCACCTCCCGTTACCGTACCGCGCCCGATGGCGGTCGCCACCCGGGCGGGCCGGCGGCGGGGTTGATTAAAGTTGCGGCCGGCCGCTGGCGGGGCCGTCGCCCCGCGGGTACGTTAAGGCCCGGGACCCGCCCCCGGGCGTCCGGGGGCAGGACGCTTCCACCGTGGACCGGGAGGTCGAGACATGGTTCCCCAAC
>JAIEQN010000014.1 GCA_019747685.1 Gemmataceae bacterium | reverse complement strand
CCGGCCCGGCGGCCGGCTGACCCTGGCCGGCCGGCTGGTCGGCACCCCGGCCTACGTCGCCCCGGAGCTGCACCCGTGGCGGGGCGGGACCGCCTCCGCGAAGTCGGACGTGTGGTCCCTCGGGGTCATCCTGTACGAGCTGCTGACCGGCGAGCCGCCGTTCGGCCGGGACCCGGTGAACGACCGGCCGAGGACCTGGGCCGTCCGCTGGCCCCGGGCCGCCCGGGTGGACGCCCGGCTGCGGGCGGTCGTCGGCAAGTGCCTGGCCGAAGCCCCGGCCGACCGGTACGCCTCGGCCGAGGCCCTGGCCGGCGCCCTGGCCGGGTGGCAGCGGCGGCGACGGCTGCGGGAGGTCGCCCGCCGGGCCGGGATGGTCGCCCTGGCGGTGCTGGCGGTGGGGGCGGTGGCCGCCTACTCGCTCTGGCCGGACCCGCCCGAGGTCGTCCGGGCGGTCAAGTACCACCACCTCCGCGGGCAACTGGCCGCCGGGGAGCCGGTCGAGGTCGTGCCGGCGTCGGGCGAGCCGCCGGCCTACCGGGTGCGGCTGGCCGAGCCGGGGGTCGGGCGGGCGTTCGCCGACCCGGACGGGACGTTCGTGGTCGACTCCGGCCCGGACCGGATCGCGCTGGTGGAGTTCCTGGACTACCCCGAGGTCGAGCGGTACCGGTTCTCGGTCGAAATCCGAACCGACGAGGGGTACGGGAACGCCTACGCCGGGCTGTACCACAGCCACGAGGTGCAGGCCGGCCGGCACGAGCTGGTCCACCTGTACGGCAACCTCGGGGTCCGCGTCGGCGACGGCCGCGACCCGCCGGCCCGGGATGACACCGACGGGTTCCGGCCGAAGTTCGGCATTCTGGGCATGGCCGAACCCGGGGAGGAGGGCGGCCCCTGGACCAAGTTCCAGAGCATCCTCCGGCCGACGGCCGGGCCCGAGGCCCCGGCGGCCCCGTGGCGGCGGCTGAGCGTCGATGTCACCCCGGGCGGGGTCCGGGGGCGGATCGAAGGCGGGCGGGGCGGGGCGGTCGCGGCCGGGTACACCCGGGACGAGTTCCGCCGGTTCGTGGCCGACCTGCCGGACCTCCTGCAGGCGGCGTTCGGGGCCGAGTTCAACGCCCGCCCGGACGGCGGGGTCGGGGTCTACGTGTTCCGGTGCCGGGCGTCGTTCCGGAACGGCCGGATCGAGCCGCTGCCCGAAGGCAGGTAGGGGGGTGACGGATGAACATCCAGATCGAGAACACGACGGTCAGCGGGGGGACGGTGACCATCACCGTCTCGAACGGCCCGGTGGTCCGTTACAAGGTCGGCAACGGGCCGACCATCAACCTCGACGCCGGGCAGAACCCGCTGGTGATCACCCTCCCGTCCGGCACCCACACCGTCACCGTCAAGGGGCCGAACGGATCGACGGCCCAGACGACCGTGACCGTCCCGTAACCACCGCTCAGCCGCCGAACAGCCGGCGGAGCCACCCCGGCTTGTCGGCCCCGGCCGGGTCGAGCATCCGGGTCAGGGCGGCGACCGTCTGCCGGCTCTCCAGCACCACCCGCCCGCCCCAGGCCTCGACCAGCCGCGGGTAGTCGGCGGCCAGCCGGTCGCGGGACGCCTCGGCCCGGCGGCGGAAGTACCGGCGGACGGCCCACATTACCCAGTACACCAGGGCGGCCGCGGCCAGCCCGGCCAGGGCGGCCGCGACCGCCGCCGGCACCTGGTTGTAGGAGTGGTACACCCCGTCCCCCCGGGCCGCCGGCTCCACGACCGCGTGGTAGGCCCCGGCCCCGGCCCCGAACGCCGCCCCGATCCCCAGGAAGAACGCCCCGGGCCACGAGTGGGTGACGGCGTCGGCGGCGGCTTTCAGGGTCGCGTCGTGGTCCTTCAGCCGGGCCACGAGCAGGGCCTTCCGGGTCGGGTCGGCGGCCAGGTCCTCGGCCGACGGGTCGGACGTGGGCGACGCCGCCGGCCGGGCCGGCGGGTCGAGTTCCTCCCGCAGTTGGCGGACGGTGGCCGGGTGCCGGAGGGCCGCCCGGCCGCCCCAGGCCGCGACCTCGTCGGGGAAGTCGGCGGCGACCTCCCCGACGACCCCCTCGGCCTTCCCCCGCAGGTCGTCGGCCACCGCCCGCACCCCGGACCGGATCACCCAGACGTACCCGCCCCACACCGCCAGCCCGGCCCCGATCCCGAGGACGACCGACAGCCAGTCGAAGGGCGGGGCCCGGAAGGCGGCCGGGAAGTACCCGGTGTTGAACTGGACGGCGTGGGCGAACTCGCCGACCAGGAACCCGACCACGAGCCCGAGCAGGAACCCGTAGAACAGGGTGGTGTTGAACCGCCAGTCCTTCAGCTCGTCGTGTTCGGCGTACACCCCCTGGAGCCGGGCCAGGGCGGCGGCCAGCCCCCGCCGGCGGCCGTCCCCGGACGGCGGCACCGGGACCGGCGTGACCTGCGAGGCGTTGAGGAGGGTGGGGGTGAGCGAGCCTACCCCCGGCGGCGAGCCGGGGCCGGAGCGGGGGTGGTGTTCTGTTCCGCCTCCCGCAACAGCGGGAGCAGCTCGTCGGCGTCCT
>JAIEQN010001109.1 GCA_019747685.1 Gemmataceae bacterium | reverse complement strand
GGCCCGGGCGGTCAGCTCGCCGGCCGCCTCGACCGTCTCGCCCGGCCCGCGGCCGCCGACCTCCAGCGACAGGAGCGGCCCGTCGGTCACGACCGTCCGCCCGGCCCGGACGGCTTCGACCCAGGCCCGGTACGACGGGGCTTCGCCGGCCGTCAGCCGGGCGTAGGTCCGCACCGCCCCGAGGGCCACCCGGTTCGAGTCCTTGCCACTCCCGCCGGCCAGGGGGATCGGGAAGCCGGCGTTCCAGAGCCGGTAGACCCACGGCAGGAGCGGCTGCGGCCGCGGGGCCGGGTCGACCTCGATGGCGTCCATCTTGCCGAGCAGGGCGGCGACCAGGGCCTCGCCGCCGACCACACCGCCGGCCGGGCGGAAGGCATCGACCCAGACCGCCAGCCCGCCCTTGCGGTGGCACTGGTCGCACCAGTCGGAGACCGACCAGTCGTCCGGGTCGGCCCCGCCGAAGGCGAGCGGGAAGACCGGCCGGTGGGCGTTGAGCAGCCCGACCTTGCCGAGCGTCGGGTGGGCGTTGAAGGTGTTGACGACCACCACCCGGCCGTCGGCTTCGAGGGCCGGGGCCTGCCCGCTGAAGGCGTCGAGGTGGGGGGCGGTCGGGTAGGTGGTGCCGTCGTGGATGCTCGGCCAGTCCTGGACGCCGGCCAACAGGTTGACCACGTCGAGGTCCTCGGCCGCAGCTTCCAGCAGGGCCGCGTGCGGCGGGAGGAAATGGCAGCGGGCGTCGCCCGTGACCCAGCCGTCGGCCCGCGCGTCCGCCGCCCGGCCGATCGTGAGCCGCAGGGCCATCTGCCCCGGGCCGAGCGTCACCGTCTCGTCGAGCGGGGTGTACTCCGGGCCTTTGGCGGCCCGCACCCGGAGCGGCACCCCGGCCGGCAGCCGGACCTCGCACGACCCGCCGACGTAGCACCACGCCTCGCGGCCGGCCAGCAGGTGCCCGCCGACCGCCTCGTTCCGCCCGGCGGGGAACTCGGCGAACCGGCCGAGCGGCGGGTAGGCGGTCCCGTCCGGCCCGGCGACCCGCAGCCGCACCGGCGTCAGCTTCCCGGTGGCCGCGTCGTTGATCCTTAGGTGGACGGTGAGCATGGCGGCCCGGCTTACCCCTCCTGCCCACCCGCTTCGCGGAGGATGCGACGGAACGCCTCGACGGCGGCCGGGAACAGGTCCGGGCCGGTGACGCCCCCGGTCGGGCCGCCCCCGCGGAGGTGGGGTTCGAGTACTGCGAAGCCGCGGTAGCCGGTCCGCACCGCGTCCCGGATGCTGTGGGCGATTCGGCCGTCCCCGTGCCCGGCCAGGACGCCGTGGTGGTGGCCGGCGGCCGGCCCGCCCCGCTTCCAGTCCTTGATGTGGAAGTGGGCGGTGAACCCCTTCGTCTTCTCCCACGCCTCGACCGGGTCGTAGTCGCAGAAGGCGTAGTTGGCCGCGTCGTAGGCGGCCCGCAGGCTCGGGTGGTTGACGGTCCGGAGTAGGTCCAGCACACGGTCCGGCGAGTCGCCGTAGATGCGGTGCTCGTTCTCGTGGAGCAGGGTGACGCCGGCCGCCGCGGCGAGGTCGGCCATCATCCGCAGCCGGCGGATGACCTCATCGCGGTATTGTGGCCAGTCGGCCGGGTCGAAGTCGGTGGCGTTGCCGGGCGGGTAGAAGGAGAAGACGCGGACGCGGGGGCAGGCGAACACGCCGCACAACTCGACGGCCCGCTTGAGCTTGTCCAGGTGCGGTTCCCACGGCGAATCGATCGCCACCTTCCCGACCGGCGAGCCAATCGCCGACAGCTTGAACCCCTCGCCGTCGAGCAGCGTCTTGAACTCCCGGACCTGCTCGTCGGTCAGGCTCAGGACGTTGGTGCCGCGGATCGACCGGAACTCGATGTGCCGGACGCCGCACGCCTTGAGCGTCTCGACCTGCTCGCGGGGGTCGGGCGAAATCTCGTCGGCGAACGCGGAGACCGTGAACATGCGGCACCGGCTGGTGGGAGGATGTCGGTCGTTTTAGCGACCCCGGCCGGGCCGGGTCACCACTCCTCCTCGAAGGCGAGCTGTTCGTGCCGGGCGGCCAGTACGACGGCGAGCGTGAGCGGGATGAGGACCAACACCGCCCGGCCGGCCCGGGCGAGCCAGCCGTTCTGGCGGTTCAGCCGGGGGACGAGGAACGGTGCCAGGGCCAGCGGGGCGAGGGCGACCAGCCAGAAGCTCGTCACCGGGACGTTGCTGTCCTGGGACAGCCGGCCGGCCAGGAGCAACCCGGGCACGACCGCCGCCCCGGCCGGGGCGGCCCCGCTGGCGTCAGACCGGGCGGCCCAGGCCACCGCCGCCACCCCGGCCAGCGCCGACCCGGTGGCCACGGCGGCCTCCATCGCACTCGCCCAATGGTGGTACAGGAGGACGGCCCCGGCGGCGTAGCACACGGCCGCCTGGTACGCGGCCACCTGCCCGCCGACCCCGGCCCGGGCGACCCCGTCCCAGACCGCCCACGACGCCAGCAGCAGCCACAACGACCAGCTCAGGTACAGGTTCGGATCTGGGCTCGGGCTCGGGCTCGGC